>JAIYEB010000429.1 GCA_027487195.1 Hyphomicrobiales bacterium
ACAGGCGCGCCAGCGACGATCTCCGCACGCGCAATGCATTGGCCGTGCGGGACGTAGACCGTAATCACATCAACGGCCGCGCAGCAGCGAGCCGAGCACGCCGCGCACGATCGCGTTGCCAACCTGGCGACCAACCGAGGACGACACAGAGCGCGCGACCGACTTGGCAATCGCCTCGCCCATGGATTGGGGCTGGCGGACAACGCCACCGCGCGGGCCACGTCCGCTGGTTGGCGCTGGCGCCGGCGCTCCGCCGCCGAAAATGCCGCCAAGGAGCCCGCCAAGACCCCCGCCCGCTGCCGGCGACTGGGCTGCGACTGCGGCCTGTTCGCTCGCAATCTTCTCGGCAGCCCGCTTTTGCAAGGTCTCGTAGGCGCTCTCGCGATCAATGGTTCCGTCGTACTTCGAACCGACGCCTGATTTGGTCATGATCCGGCGACGCTCATCTGCCGTGACCGGCCCGATGCGCGAGGATGGCGGGCGGATCAGGGTCCGCTCGACCATCGTCGGCGTGCCCTTGCCTTCAAGGGTGGAGACCAGCGCTTCACCGGTTGAAAGCTCCATGATGACAGCTGCTGTGTCCTTCAGTTTCGGGTTCGGGCGGAAGGTTTCGCCCGCGGCCCGCACAGCCTTTTGCTCACGCGGGGTGAAGGCGCGCAGCGCATGCTGCACGCGATTGCCAAGCTGGGCCGACACCTTGTCCGGAACGTCGATCGGGTTTTGCGTGACGAAGTAAACGCCAACGCCCTTTGAGCGCACGAGCCGCACGACCTGCTCGATCTTCGACAGCAGCGCATCGGGCGCATCATCAAACAGAAGATGCGCTTCATCGAAGAAGAATACGAGATTTGGCTGGTCGAGATCGCCGACTTCCGGCAATTCCTGGAACAGTTCCGACAGGAGCCACAGGAGGAACGTCGCGTAAAGCCGCGGCGAGGTCATCAGCTTGTCGGCGGCAAGGATATTGATCATCCCGCGACCATCGCGCGAGGTCCGCATCAGGTCTTTCAGATCAAGCGCCGGTTCGCCGAAGAAGTGAGCCCCGCCCTGCTGTTCAAGCACCAGGAGCTGGCGCTGGATCGCGCCGACGGTGGTTGATGAGACATTGCCGTACGATGCCTTGAGCGCCGCCTGCAGCTCCTTGTCGGAGCCAATCAGTGCAAGGGTTTCGCGCAGATCCTTGAGATCGAGCAGCAACAAGCCATGCTCGTCGGCATAGCGGAACAGAATGTTGAGAACGCCTTCCTGAACATCGTTCAGCATCATCAGGCGCGACAGAAGCAACGGGCCCATCTCGGCGACGGTTGCCCGGATCGGGTGCCCTTGCTCGCCGAAGACATCCCAGAAGGTCACGGGGTAGTCGGTGTTGTGCCAATCATCAAAGCCGATGTCTTTGGCGCGCTTGACGAGGAAGTCCTTGGCCTCACCATTGGCTGCGATCCCAGAAAGGTCGCCCTTGATGTCGGCAGCAAATACGGGAACGCCAGCGTCGGAAAAACCTTCAGCCAGAACCTGCAGGGTGACGGTCTTGCCGGTGCCGGTTGCTCCCGTCACCAGACCATGGCGGTTGGCAAGTTTCAGCGTGAGGTACTGATCAGGCGCGTTGGCACCACCACCAATGTAAACGAACCCGTCCTTGAGCTTCGGCATGCGCAGCGTTTCCTCTTCAATCCATCAGCTTTTGGCAGGAGACATCTGCGCCCGCAAGTTGCCCGAGGGGTGAGCGAGGCCGTCAGCCGGCTTCGCGTCCCCCCTGAAGCGGCAGCGCAACATCATTTGCGATGTCGCTTGGAAGGCGCGTATTGCGCTGGGCATCCGTTTCCCCGCCGGTCGTCTTGGTGCGAAGGGCCGCAACGTCGCGCTGCAGTGCGACGCGATCACGACGGGCCGCTTCAAGTGCGCCTTCCGCAACCGCCCGCTCGCTCTTCTCGCGCTCAAGCTCAGCCGAGAGATGGGCAATCCGGGCTTCGAAAGTGCCACGATCGCGACGAAGCGTTTCCTCAAGCGCGTTGACCTTGACCTGCAACTCGGCAAGTTCACGATCGCTGCTCAGCACCAGCTCTTCTTTCACTCGCAGTGCCTTGCCGGTGGAGGAGGCGCGCTCGATGGCCGCATCACGCGCAGCACCGCCGAGGCGCAGTTGTTCCTCGGCCTTGTTGCGCGCTTCTTCTGCACGAATGGCGCGCTGATCGAGGCTCTGGCTGCGCTGAATGGCGTCGGCCGCGGCGCGTTCGAGCTGGCGGATCATCTCGGCACTGTCGCGCACCTTCTGGCGCTGTTCGGTCAACAGGCGCTCGGCAAGATTGGCGCGGGCCTGAACCGCATCAAGGCGCACGCGCACTTCGGCGGCCTCAGACGCGCCACGCACATTGACCTCGTCCATCACAATCGAGAGCTTGTGATACTCATTTTCCTGACGCAGCACTTCGTTGCGCAGCCGGTCGACTTCGGCGCGCAATTCCGAAAGTTCAGTGTCACGTGCGGCAATGCTGCGGGCGGCAGACTGGTTTTGAACGAGGGCTGTCTGCAGGGACTGATCAAGCGACATGCGCTCGGCTTCAAGCACCGTGGCGCGGATCATCGTCTCGGACAGCGAGGCTTCTGTTGCGGTCAGGCGCTGATCAACATCGACAAGGCGCCGGCGTAGGGCAGAAATTTCCGCTTCCGCAGCGCGATGCTGCTCGGCCATATCCTCGCCGCGACGCTCCAGATAGCCGGCATATTGCGTCTTGGTCTGCAACTCGGCTTCGACCTGGACAAACTGGGCATCGAGGTCGGCCAGGTTCTTTGAGGTCTCTGTCAGTCGAAGGTTGGCAGTGTCACGCTCGGTAACAGTGAGATCGTGCCGGCGACGCAGGGAGCCGAGCTCGTCCTGCGACTGGCGATGGGCGTCACGTTCGGCGGCGAGCTCGGTTTCCGTCTGGCGCAAAAGCGCATTTGAGCGCTCAAGATCGGCCAACGACTGATCAAGCGCACCGCGCACCTGATCCAGCGCACCGCGGATCGTATCGACAACCTGAAAATTCTCCGAGATCGCGTCGAGTTCGCGCCGCAGCGCCTCGTTTGAACGTCCAAGCGCTTCCGGCGTTTGCGACGTCACGGTGACTGTCATCGGCGCGATCACATCAGCCTGACGTGTGTCTGATGCTTTTGGGGAGCCCTGCTGGCCACCCAGACGGCGGAAGATTGATGACATGGTAACTCCTTGGCACGCGTACGCAGCAATCAGGTTAATGAATCCTTGCCATTAATGCCAGAAACATCGCAAACAGGGTTAACGCGGCTTCATCAATGACATGCAAGGTCTGAAGCCCGCTTTGGAACACTTGCATTCAACTGTTTGCAAAGCCATGGTCTGTGCGTTTTCACACCTTGCAAGGACGTACCATGAACGAGATTATCACCCGCGTCGCCGCTGCCGCAGGCCTTGACGAGGGCGTTGCGACCAAGGCTGTCGGTTTCATCCTGAACTTCCTGAAGAAGGAAGGCCCAGCAGACAGCGTCGGGCAGATGATTTCGGCATTTCCAGGCGGCGATCAGCTGGTGGCTGATGCGCAGGCCAACACGGGCATGTTCACCATGCCGGGTGTCATGGGGCTTGGCACGCAATTGATGGGCGCCGGTCTTTCCATGCCGCAGATGCAGTCGGTCGGCAAAGAAATGTTCGCCATCGCAGCTGAACAAGCTGGCCCGGAAGCCGTTGGAAAGATCGTTTCCAGCGTTCCCGGACTGTCGCAGTTCGTCTGAATAAAGAGCTGAACGTTTCGGTTCGATCAGACGCTGATCTGGGCGTAGCGGATCGCTTCGACCACTGTGCTTGTCTTGTTGCCGGCTCCCAGTTTCACGCCGGCAGCAGTGAGGTGCGCGAATACGGTTCGAGCCGATATATCAAGCTCTTCCGCGATCTCGGCCGAGGTCTTCCCCAAGGCCGTCTCGGCAACGATCTGGCGCTCGCGCGAGGTCAGTTGTCCGGGGCGTGCCAGGAATTCGGGCGATATTTCCCAGAGCCGATCAACCAATCGCGACAAGACCGCCCGCAGAACCGCCAAGGTGTCATCGTCTGGCGTATCAAACGACGCGACAACGGCGAGCTGATAAGCGCCCGGGCGCTGGAACGAGAAGGAAATCTGGCCGACAAGGCCGGCTTCCGCGCTCTGCACCAGGTGCTCGCGCGCTTCCGGCGACAGGTTCTCCGACGCGAGGATATGTGACGCGCGCACACAGACCTGATCGCCCTGGGAAGGAACGAGCATGGGATCGGACCGCCACATCGCACCCTTGAGGTAGCGCGCAGCCCAAGCATCAGGCCAATCCATCTTGAGGAGCAAGGGCCTGATGTCCGAGTTTGGCAATGGTATGCCGGTAATCAAAAGCTGGGTTCCGCCAGCAGCCGCAATCGTATCGACGAATGTTTCTAGGATTGTTGTTCTGTCGCGAAGGTCTGAAGGCGGCAGGAATCGTAGGAGATCAATAATCATCACTTCATTTCTGTAAATCAGTCGGGCGCCCCCGAACCAGTATAGCTCACGATGGTGCCATCGCTTGCGACACATGGGTTGGATCGTTTGTCTTATTGGCACAATTGTCAAAATCACAGACACGGCAACACCCATATCGCAACGTCACAGCGCATTAGGAGCCTGCGTGGTACCGTCATTGAAAGGTCGAGTTGATTGGACGATGAACTCAGGAGTAAACGCAATCCGCGGGCATGCTAAGGTGCTTACAAGTGCCGAATAGGGGGCTTTTTGTGACCAAAAGCACGTGGATGCCGGCAGATGTATCGGCTTGGCGGGTTGCTGCCGAGGTTGCGCTTAAGGGAGGTTCGATCGAAGATCGCCTTACCTCCACAAGCCTCGACGGGCTGAAGACGCCGTCGCTGGGCCTGCGACAATTGAGCGCGCACGCCATTTCAGCTGCTGGACCCGTCGGTGGCGTCCCCTTTACCCGTGGCACGTACCGGCAGGCAGAAGATGCATGGGTAATTGCCCAGCGCGCAGACATGCCGGGCGTATTAGACGCCAACCGGCAAGTGCTCGAAGATCTCAACGAGGGCGCGAGCGGTCTCGTCGTGGATCTCGCCGCGATCGGGGCTCCGCCTCAGGCCCTCAAGGGCCTGTTTGAAGGGGTTCATATTGATCTGATCCCCATCACGTTTGAGCCCAATGGGCCAACGACGCTTGAATCTGCGCTGGCGTTCCTCGACCTTGCCAAGACACGACGGATCGAAGCGGACCAGCTGCGCTTCCATCCCGGCTTTTGTGCCGCCCTGATGGACCGGGATATGTTCACGGGCGCTGTGAAAGCGGTTGCCAGCCGCGGCCTTCAGGGCCCGATCGTCATGGCTGACGGAAGGCCCTGGCATGAAGCAGGCGCGACGGAGGCCGAGGAGCTTGGTATTGCACTCTCCTCCGCGATTTTGGCGCTAAGGCATCTGACGGACGCAGGGGTTCGTGGCAGCGAGGCGTCGTTGCAGATTGCCTTCAAGCTCAGTGTCGATGCAGACCAGTTTCGCTCCATTGCCAAGATCAGGGCGTGCCGGTTGCTATGGGCGTCAGCGCTCAGCGCTGCAGGACTTGAGCCTGTCATGGCCGATGTGCGCGTGGAGCTCGGCCAACGCGGCCTGACCAAACGCGATCCGTGGGTCAACATCCTGCGCGCAACCATTGCGGGCTTTGCCGGGGCCGTTGGCGGCGCCAGCGAGATTGTGCTGCACCCCTACACCTCGCAACTCGGCGTTCCGGATGGTGAAGCGCGCCGTCTTGCCCGCAATACGCAGTTGATCCTGCGCGATGAGTGCGGACTTTCGCTGGTAGCCGACCCAGGCGGCGGCTCGGCAACGCTTGAAGCACTGACGCTGCAGCTTGCCGAAGCCGCATGGCGCATCATGCAGAACCTGGAGGCCGCAGGCGGCATTGATCAGGCGCTTTCCGCTGGGATTCCGCAGGCGCTGGCCGCGCGTTCAGCCGCAATTCGGGCCGAGCGCGTTGCGACGCGGCGCATTGCAATCACAGGGCTTTCTGAATTTCCAAACGTCGATGAGGTCCTTCCCGATACGCTCGGACCCATTCAGGCACCCGCAGGACCTGGCCTTGCGCCACGCCGGCCGCAAGGCGAAGCCTTTGAAGCGTTGCGCGCGAGGGCTGATGCCGAGACCGTGGCTCGGGCTGGTGAAAGACCAAAGCTGTTCCTCGCAGCCCTTGGACAGCCGAGCGATACAATCGCACGGGCCACCTTCAGCCGCGCCTTCGTTGAAGCCGGAGGATTTGCGAGCCTTGTCAGCCCACCGCTTGCCGACAATGACGCGCTTTTGGCAGCATTCAGGAGCTCAGGCGCAAAGGCCGTGATCCTGTGCTCATCCGATGAGGTCTATGCCGAGCGCGCAGCGACCTCGGCGACCGCGCTGAAACAGGCCGGCGCAGAACTCGTCTGGATGGCTGGAAAACCAGCGGAAACGGAGGCCTTGCGACAGGCCGGCATTGACGGCTTCATCCATGTCGGTGTCGATGTCGTTGCAGTCCTAGGCCAACTGCAGTCCAAGCTGTTCAAGGCCAGAAGCGAGGTAAGGGCATGAGCCGGATCCCGAACTTTGCGACCCTGCCTTTCACGCCACCAGCGCCAAAGACCGGGCCTGCTGCGCCGTCTGTCTCCTTTGCAACGCCCGAGGGCATCGCCCTTCAGCCCTCCTACGGGCCGCAAGCGCTCGAAGGTCTCGATTTTGTCGATGGCTTGCCTGGAATAGCGCCCTATCTGCGCGGTCCCTATCCGACCATGTATGCCACCTCGCCCTGGACGATCCGGCAGTATGCCGGGTTCTCGACGGCGGAGGAATCGAACGCCTTTTACCGGCGAAACCTCGCTGCCGGACAAAAAGGCCTGTCGGTGGCCTTCGATCTCGCCACCCATCGTGGCTACGACAGCGACCATCCGCGCGTCATCAGCGATGTCGGCATGGCGGGCGTGGCGATCGATTCCATCCTCGACATGCAGACGCTGTTTGACGAGATTCCGCTCGATCAGATGTCCGTGTCCATGACCATGAACGGTGCGGTTCTGCCAATCCTGTCCCTGTTCATCGTTGCAGGCGAAGAGCAGGGCGTTCCGCAGGCCAAATTGTCCGGCACGATCCAGAACGACATCTTGAAGGAGTTCATGGTTCGAAACACCTACATCTACCCGCCTGCACCATCCATGCGCATCATCGCCGACATCTTCGCCTACACGTCGCGCCATATGCCGAAGTTCAATTCGATCTCCATCTCCGGCTATCACATGCAGGAAGCCGGGGCGACGGCTGACCTTGAACTGGCCTACACGCTCGCGGACGGGGTCGAATACATCCGCTCCGGCAAGGCTGCGGGGCTCGACATTGATGCGTTTGCGCCGCGCCTGTCGTTCTTCTGGGCGATCGGGATGAACCCGTTCATGGAGATCGCCAAGTTGCGGGCGGGACGGTTGCTGTGGGCGGAGCTGACCCGCGCGGAGGGCGCCAAGGATCCGCGCTCAATGTCACTCAGAACCCATTGCCAGACATCCGGCTGGTCGCTGACTGCGCAGGACGTCATGAACAATGCCGTCAGAACCTGTGTCGAGGCGATTGCTGCGACCCAGGGCCATACGCAGTCGCTGCACACCAACGCCTTTGACGAGGCCCTTGCGCTTCCAACCGATGTCTCGGCGCGCATTGCCCGCAACACCCAACTCGTCTTGCAGCAAGAGAGCGGAACAACCCGGTTCATCGATCCCTGGGGTGGCTCGTTCTATGTCGAGCGCCTGACCCATGAGTTGGCTGAAGCCGCGCGCTCCCACATCCGTGAGATCGAGGCGCTGGGCGGAATGGCGCGCGCTATCGAGGCCGGTATCCCCAAGCTGAGGATCGAGGAAGCAGCCGCCAAGACGCAAGCGCGCATCGATTCCGGTCGCCAGATCGTTGTCGGCGTCAATCGTTTCCAGCGCGCAAGCGAGCAGATGATTGATGTGCTGAAGGTCGACAATGCGTCCGTTCGCGAACGCCAGATCGAAAAACTGAAGCGCCTCAGGGCCATGCGAAATGAAGCTGAAACCGTCGATGCCCTTCAGGCGCTAACCGATGGGGCGAGCCAGGGCGCAAATCTTCTCGATCTCTCGATCAAGGCCGCGCGAGCGCGCGCGACTGTCGGCGAGATCAGCCTCGCGCTGGAAAAAACCTTTGGTCGCCACAAGGCCACGATCCGCACGGTCTCAGGCGTTTATGATCAGGAGGTCGGCGAACGGGACGACAGGGTTCAGCGCGCAAAAGCCATGGTCCGGGGCTTCATTGAAGCGGATGGACGAAAGCCCAAGATCCTTGTCGCAAAAATGGGGCAGGATGGGCATGACCGGGGCCAGAAGGTCGTGGCAAGCGCTTTTGCCGATATCGGCTTCGACGTCGCCATCGGTGAACTGTTCCAGACGCCTGAAGAGGCGGCCAAGGACGCTCTACGCGCGGGCGTTCACGTTGTCGGCGTCTCGTCCCTCGCGGCCGGCCACCTGACGCTCGTTCCGGCGCTGAAAGCAGCGCTTCAGGCCGAAGGTCTTGAGGATGTCATGGTCGTTGTGGGCGGTGTTATTCCGCCACAGGATTTCGACGCCCTGCGCGATGCTGGCGCGGCTGAGATCTTCCCGCCTGGCACGGCCATCGCGGATGCTGCGATCCGGGTCCTCGACGAGTTGAATATCCGGCTCGGCTATGCCCAGCGCCGGGCAGCGGAGTGAGGCTCCTTCGCGGCCTGATCACGCTTCTCGGCCTGCTGATGGTTTGGCAGGCCGTGGTGTGGATTGCGGCTCCTCCGCCCTTTATCCTGCCCGGCCCGGTCCAGGTCCTGCTGACGCTTGTCTGGAACGCTGGCTCGCTTGCTGAGAATGCAGCCATCACGGCCATCGAGATGCTGGTTGGCCTGGCCCTTGGCACCGTACTTGGAATTGCCATTGCGCTGCTCCTTGCTGGATCAACCACGGTTCAGCGCTGGGGCCTTCCCGTCCTGATCCTGTCACAGGCACTGCCAGTGTTTGCGCTGGCACCGGTTCTGGTTCTCTGGCTTGGCTTTGGTCTGGCCTCGAAGATCGCGATGACGACGCTGATTACGCTGTTTCCGGTCGCGCTTGCCTATCTCGAGGGGATGCGGCGAAC
>JAIYEB010000042.1 GCA_027487195.1 Hyphomicrobiales bacterium
ACGGTCCAGTTTCCACATCCTGTCTGGGGCCATGCTCGGCTGGACTGGTGCCATGGTCCGGGCAACGTGCTGTGCGGCCCGCCGGCGGCGGATGCGTTTTGCCGCGCGCAGGGTTTCTCGCGGGTGGTTTCGCTGGTCGAGGAAACCGGTGCAGGCCTCCTCGGGCCGACGGTTCAAATCGGCGGTTCGCACATGTGCGTCGGGGCAAAATGTTCGGCCTTCGTCGCAATCACCTGTTCGCGAGAGTGAGCCGTCAACAGCCGGCAAAAGCCCGACTCGCATTATCTCCCAATGTAGTAGGACTTTAGCCACTCTACTTATGACGTACGACCAACAATCTCCGGCATTTATGCCGAAACGAACGTTAGTAGTCCTCCCATATCGTGTTTCGCTCATTCCCCTGCATGTTTGGTCACATACAGGACTGTTTCGACACGCGGAAAACGCGGCGAAATTGACCGCTCGGGGCATGATCAAGCGTGCATGGGGAAGTAGAAGATGTCTGACAATGGCCAGGGGACGCAGCGCCGGAGTGAACCGCTGCTGCGGCTCGACGAATACCTCCCTTACAAGCTGAACGTGCTAGCCGAAACGGTGCGCGAGCCGCTGTCACGTCACTATGCCGATCGCCACGGCATTGGCTTGCCGGAGTGGCGCGTCCTGTCGGTGCTTGGGCAGCACGGAACCCTGACGGCAAAAGACATCTGTGCGATCGCGCGGATGCACAAGACCAAGGTGTCGCGCGCCCTGTCCGTGCTTGATGCACGTGGATATGTCGAGCGCACGGTCAACAAGAGCGACATGCGCGAAGCGTTCGTGTCCCTGACCGAACAGGGCAACAGCCTTTATGACTCCCTGTCAGACACGGCAGTCACGTATGGCGAGCGTCTTCAGGCTGCCTTGTCCGGCGAGGAGCGCGAGGCGTTCGAAAAGATCCTGCACCGGCTGATGTCACATTCCGAAGAGCTGGCCAAGGAATGGCGGACCACATCCCGCTCATCCCGCTCGTCGGGGGCGGGTGAGCAGGCTGCGCACGAGGCAACAACCAACGTCGTTTGATATCAGGTTCGACGCCTTAGTGAGACGTCAGCCCCTTTTGGCGCGGTTGCGGTCATTCGACCCGCACTCCAGCTGCGCCGATAACCCTTTGTTTTCCTTTCCAGTCCGTTATCTTTGACGTTCGTATCTGATTGATTCAACGTACCCTCACGGGTCGTTCCATCATTTCTGACCCTTGGCGTATTGCGTTCGGGGTTCGTGAATGGCGTTTGGTCGGTTACTCACCATTGTGGTGCTGGCCTTTTGCGGTCTTGCCGGGACTGCCGCGGCCCAGTCATGCCAGTCCATGTTCCAGCGCCTGAACCGGATTGATGCTGCTGACGGAGGCTTTGGCTCCGCCGCCGAAAACCAGCGTGCGGAGATTGCACGCGCCAGAACCCAGTTACAGCGTCTTGGATGTGCGGCGGGATCAGGAGCGCCGGCCTGTGGCCAGGTCGAGGCAACCCTCGCCCAGATGACCCAGAATCTCGCGCGCCTTGAGGCCCGAACACGTCGCACTCCCGAGGCTGAACGCGCGTCCTTGCGCCGTCAGCTCGCGGACGCTGGCTGCCTCGAAAGACCGGCGACGGCGCAAGCACCGCAAACATCTGCACCTCCTCGCGCCCAGCCGGCGTCAAGCGAGCCGATGCAGCGGCCAATGGGCCTGTTCGAGATGCTGTTTGGTGGTGGACAGAACCCCAACACCATTGCGAACCCGCCTGCGCTGACGGCTGCCCTTGAAGGCGCGCCGCGCGCCTTTACGCCGCGTCCGCAACGCGATGTGAGTGAGCGTCAGGACGACGGGCCAAGGCCACCGGACGGGCGTGGTGTCTTCCGGACCCTGTGTGTGCGCACTTGTGATGGCTATTTCTGGCCGATCTCATTCTCGACACGGCGCTCAACCTTCGAGCGCCACGCCGAAGTCTGCCGCGCCCAATGTCCAAACCAGGACGTTCGCCTGTTTGTTCATCGCAATGCCGGCCAATGGAGCGACGACGCGGTGGATGTTGACGGCGAACGGCTGCGTGACCTTCCGGGTGCGTTCCGGTTTCGCACCGAGTTCGATTCAAGCTGCACCTGTCGCCCACGCGTCACCGAGGCAAGCCTTGGCGAGCGCTCCGAGGAAGACACAGCCAGCTCGACACGCGGCTTGCGCGGCTCACTCGACGTGGTCGAGCCCGAGACCGAGGTCCGCCGGTCTGCTCCCGGCCCGATCATTACAATCTCGGCTTCGTCCCAGACGCCCGGGCCGGTTGGCCTCAACGGCCTCAGGCAAGCCGCGCCAATCCTCGCTCCCGGCCAATGAACGGCAGATAGTTGCCCAGTTCCGGGCCCTGGTCGCGCCCGGTCAGTGCACGGCGCAGGGGCAGAAACAGGTTCTTGCCACCGCGTCCGGTTTCCGCCTTGAGCGCATCGGTCCACGTCTTCCAGGTCAACGGATCAACCGGGCCTTCCGGAAAGCGCGCGGCCGCCAGCGCCAGAAAGGCGCGGTCCTCGCCGGTCAGGTCCGGTGACGGCTGGATCGGCTGCAAAACAGCAATGTCCCACCAGAGTTTCGCATCCTCCACCCGCTGGAGATTGCCACGAACGGCAAGCCAGAACGCTTCGCCGCCTCCAACGCCTGCCGCATCCAGCCGGTCCGCAACTTCGGCAAAGCTCAGGGCGTGAACAAGCCGCTGCGACAGCTTCATGACATCTGCCGGATCAAACTTCGCTGAGGCATGCGATACGCGGGCAAGGTCGATATGGCTCGCGAGGCTTGTCATGTCCGGATAGGCATGGATCTCCTCGGAGGATCCCGTAAGGACCGCAAGGCTCGCCACCGCCATGGGCTCGACACCTTCATCCCTCAGCGAGCGAAGTGACAGCGCACCTGAGCGCTTTGACAGGCCTTCGCCATCGCGCGTGGTCAAAAGATTGACATGCGCGAAGGTTGGCACCGCTGCGCCAAGCGCCTCGAACAGCTGGATCTGAACGCCTGTGTTGATGATGTGGTCTTCGCCCCGGATGACATGGGTGATCCCCAAGGCCGCATCATCGACCACGGAAGGCAGTGTGTAGAGATAGGTTCCATCCTCGCGCACCAGCACGGGGTCTGACAGCGACGCGGGATCGACATGCACGGGCCCGCGCACAAGATCATTGAAGGCGACATCGCCAGGGCTTAGCTTGAAGCGCCAATGTGGCCGCCGGCCCTGCGCTTCAAGCGAGGCGCGGTCGGCATCCGTCAGTTGAAGGGCAGAGCGATCATAAACCGGAGGCAGGCCGCGCACGAGCTGGCGCTTGCGGCGTCGGTCAAGCTCATCTGCGGTTTCATAGCACGGGTAAAGCCTTCCGGCGGCCCTGAGCGCGGTTGCGGCCGCGTCATAGAGCGCCAAACGCTCGGACTGAACCACGCGGACATGCGGGTGGATGCCAAGCCAGGCCAGATCCTCATCGATCGCGCTGGCAAATGCCTCCGTGGAACGCTCGCGATCCGTATCGTCGATACGCAGCACAAAGGTGCCACCCTGGTTGAGCGCAAACAGCCAGTTGAACAGGGCCGGGCGCGCATTCCCGATGTGCAGGTAGCCCGTCGGTGAGGGCGCAAAACGAACGATGGGCGGGGAACTTGACCGTATCTCTGACATGGTTCGGCTTTCGGCGCGGGCGGGACAAGAGTCAAGACGCTGTGCGCTGCGCGACGATTATGTTGCATTGCAACAAAAAATGTGCTGCATTGCGGAATGAAAACTCAGTTCTGGGAGGCTCGCATGCAGATCGAATTCCCCGCTTCGCCCCTCACCGCACCGTGGATCGCGTTCGGTCAGTCCGTGGCGCGCGAAACGCAGGAAACCGCGCTCCAGTCCTATGAGCGTTGGCACGCACTGTTCTTCGGCGCGCTTGGTGTTGGCGAAACCCGGCATGAGCCCAAGGCAAAGCCAGCCCCGAAGGCAGCGGTTGCCAAGCCGGTTCAGCCCGCCATCGCAAAAGAGCCCAAGGCTTCTGCGCCAAAAGCTGCGGCGAAACCTGTGAAGACTGTCGCCAAGCCTGCGCCAGCGGCAAAGAGCGAGGCGCCGACAGCAGTCCTCAAGGAAGCCGTGAAGCCTGCGCCGGTCGTTGCCAAGACGCCGGAACCGGCTTTGGCCAAGACGCCGGAACCGGCTGTGGCCAAGACGCCGGAACCGGCTGTGGCCAAGACGCCGGAACCGGCAGTGGCCAAGACGCCGGAACCGGCAGTGGCCAAGCCCGTCGTGGTTGCACCGCCAGCAATTGAGCCAAAGCCTGTCGAGGCCGTGGCACCTGTCCCCGTTGCGCCCGTTGCCGTGGCAGCGCCTGCGCCGCAGGCAAAGCCCGTCCCGGCGAAGGCCGCGTTGGCTGCCGTTGCACCCGCCGTTTCCGAAGACGCCACCGGCCTGATTGTCCCGCATTCGCCTCGCAACGCGCCCAACGTCGAAAAGCCTGCCAAGTCAGCCGGCAAGGTCGTTGCGATGCTCAATGCGGGTGATATCGATCCTGCTGGCAACTTCGACGATGCGAAGGTCACGAAGGTTGAACCGCTCTACCTCGCCAAGCCCGATGGCAAGGCCGATGACCTGAAGAAGATCAAAGGAATTGGCGCAACCCTTGAGCGCCTGCTCAATGATCTCGGCCTCTGGCACTATCGCCAGATCGCGGCGCTTACGCCCGGCGAAATCGCCTGGGTCAACTCCAAGATCGACTTCAAGGGCCGTGTTCAGCGCGACCAGTGGGTCAGCCAGGCGCGGGCGCTGATTGGCTAGAAGCTGCGCTGCACGACCCGGCGCTCAAGACCGCGAAGCAATTGTCCCGGGAGCCAAACAAGCCTTCCGGGACAGTGAACGGATCGGCGTCTTGCCTCAGCGCAGGTTTGCCCCGGCAATCATCAGCACCAGGCCAACAATCACGCCTGAGAGCAGCCGGAACAAAACCTTGGCATGAGCCCTGGCCAGGATCCGGCGACGATCCTCGCAGTCTGGCCCGAATGCGCCGCGCCGGTGCAGCGTGAACCACGCGCGCTGGCCAGCCTCGAACGGAATGCCGGCCTCGCCAATGAGTTCGGTCATGGCAACTGCCAGCCGCGCACCGGTCCAGATCCCCCAGATGATGGAGAGAAGCGCGACTGCAATGCCAAGCCAGAGCAGTCCGGTTCCAAACATCTAGAAATCCATTGCATCAACACGGGGCTGATAGAGCTTAACAGCATCGGCGCTGCGTGTCTCAGGGCTTGTTCCCGGATCGCGGAAGCGGTTCGTGATCGGGTAGCGGCGGTCACGCCCGAAGTTTCGGGTTGTGATCTTGACGCCGGGAGCAGCCTGCCGCCGCTTGTATTCGGCAAGATGCAGGAGGTGGTCGATGCGCTTGACGGTTGCCAGATCAAACCCGTCCGCAACGATCCTGACGATTGGCCATTCCCGCTCGACGAGCCGCTCAAGGATGGCATCGAGAATCTCATAGGGCGGTAGCGAGTCCTGATCGGTCTGATTCTCGCGCAACTCCGCCGATGGCGCTTTGGTCAGGATGCGCTCGGGGATGACCACGCCCGCTGGCCCAAGCGCGTCCCCAGGGCAATATCTGTTTCGCCACGCGCACAGCGCATAGACCTCCATCTTGTAGAGGTCCTTGATCGGGTTGAAGCCCCCATTCATGTCGCCGTAGAGCGTGCAGTATCCAACGCTCATCTCGCTCTTGTTTCCAGTGGTCACGACCATGGAGCCAAACTTGTTGGACAGGCCCATCAGGATTGTGCCGCGCGCGCGAGACTGCAGGTTTTCCTCGGTCAGATCGGCTTTGGTGCCTTCAAAGAGGGGTGAGAGCGCTGTCAGGAACCCATCAACGGCAGGCGCGATCGCTATCGTATCGAGCCGGACCCCAAGTCGCGCGGCACATGCCGCTGCATCCTCAAGTGAAGCGGTTGACGTGTAGCGGTAGGGCAGCATCACGCAATGAACGCGATTGGCCCCAAGAGCATCAACGGCCATGGCCGCCACAAGGGCTGAATCAACGCCGCCAGACAGCCCCAGAACCACACCAGGGAAACGGTTGGCATTGACGTAGTCGCGAAGACCCATGACGCAGGCGCGGTAGACCGCAGCCTCGCCCTCGGGCAGCAGGGTCTTTGGGCCTTCGGTGCAGACAAACCCGTTGGCGCCGCGTGTCCACACCGTCAGCGCCACCACCTCCTCAAAGGCGGGCAACTGAAACGCGAGCGAGCGATCAGCATTCAGCCCGAAGGAGGCGCCATCGAACACCAGCTCATCCTGGCCGCCAACGCGATTGAGATAGACCAGCGGCAGTCCGCTTTCGACCACGCGCTGGGTCGCAACCTGAATGCGCTGATCGGGCTTGTTGCGCCAGAACGGTGAGCCGTTCGGCACCAGCAGGATTTCAGATCCGGTCTCCGAGAGGCACTCGACAACCTCTTCGCCCCAGATGTCCTCGCATACGGGAACACCAAGCCGCATGCCCTTGAACGAGACGGGGCCCGGCATCGGGCCAGCGGCAAACACGCGCTTCTCGTCGAAAACACCATAGTTCGGCAAATCGACCTTGAACCGCAATGTGCGGATCTGGCCTTCAGCCAGAAGCGCATAGGCATTGTAGAGCTTGTCGCCCTCGACCCACGGCAGGCCAACCAGAATTGCGGGTCCATCGCTGGTGAGCGGTGCAAGCTCTTCAAGCGCTGCGCGGCACGCTTCCTGAAACGCCGGTTTCAGCACGAGATCTTCTGGCGGATATCCCGCCAGAAACAGCTCGGGCAGCATGACCACATCGGCCTTGAGCACGACTGCTTCGGCATGGGCGGCACGGACCTTGGCCGCATTGCCGGGGACATCGCCGACAATCGGGGCGAGTTGAGCCAGAGCGAGGCGAAGCGTCGAAGACATTCCCACCCGATAGCCCCAGAACTGCCCGCGATCAATGCCGCTCCCGTCGCGTCAAACATTTACGATTCCGACACAATAGCCTTGGCAAACCCCGGGGTTTGAAGGAAAGGTGTGACGTTCGCGAAGCGGCGTCGCGAACGGGATGCGACGGCGCGGAGACGGACATGGTTGGAGGTCGAGGGCGTGCAGGGCCATTTGTGGCGCTGGCAGGCCTGTTTGCGGTAACTGCATATGCGTTCTGGCAGGGCATACCACCGACGCTGCCGCCGGTAGCTCCACCTGCCCAGCAGGCGGCGACGCCGGCTGAACCGCGTGCGGATGGCCCGCCGCTGCCGCTTGTGCTGCGCATGCCAGATTTTGCCGCAACCGAGGTGCGGCCAAATGGCGTTGTTACCGCGATGGGGCAGGGGGATCCCGGAACGCGTTTGGCATTGATCCAGAACGGTGTGGCCGTCATTGATCAGCCGACCGCCGCGGATGGCCGTTTCAGCGTGACCTCGCCTCAGTTGAACCGGCCCGGCACATTCGAATACCGCTTGCGCGTTGGCGCGCCTGATGGGCGAACCGTCATGTCCGACGAGCTTTTGACGGTTGTCGTGCCGCGCACGACAGCAGAGGCGTTCACGGCTGTGATTTCCGGTCCTGGCGGCACCCGTGAGCTGGTGCGGATCGATCCGACGCCGGTTGTCGTGCCCCGGTTCCAGCAGGTTCAGGTCCAGCCGAACGGGGTCGCAAGCATTGGCGGACAGGTTGATCCCGGCGCGCGTGTCCTGTTGCTTGCCAACGGTCGCGAAATTGGCGGGGCCACGGCCAATCCGCAAGGCAACTTTGCCATCGGGCCGACACAGCCACTCGCAGCTGGCGTCACGCGGCTCGAATTGCGCTCGACCCACAGCGATGGCCGTATGGCCACGTCTGCCGAGCGCATCATCGTCGATATTCCGACCGTGCCGGGTGGTGCGTTCTCCGCAACGCTTGAGGCGCCCCAGCAGGTGCCGCGCGTTCTGGCGCAGACACCGGCGGCCAATCCCCGCCTGCCGCGCTTCGACAATGTCGAAGCCCGCCCGGATGGGACCTTTACGGCAACGGGGACTGTCGAGCCCAATGCTCGCGTCTCGCTGCTGCTGAACGGTCAGCCCTCGGGCCCGCCCGTCATGTCTGCTGCCAACGGGCAATGGAGTCTGTCGCCGGTCGAGCCGGCCCAGCCGGGAACGACGGAATACCGGCTGCGCTCGGTCCTGGGCGACGGGCGCACAGCCGCATCCGAAGAGCGGCTGATCATCCAGCGGCCCCGCACCGCCGCAGAGGCGTTCGAGGCGCGGGTCGAGCAGCAGGGGCAGCCACCGCGCATTGCGGCCCGGATTGAAGCCCAGCCGATCCCCGCTCCCCGGTTTGGTCAGATCGTCGTTGGCGATGGCGGCGCATTGATGCTGTCAGGCAGCGCTGCACCCGGTGCCCGGGTCGAACTGCGGGCCGGTAGCGAAGCGCTTTCAAGCGCGCTTGCCGGCGGTGATGGCGGGTTCAGCTTGCGGTTTGAGGTGCCCTCAGCCATCGCTCGCACACTCTATGGCCTGTTCTCATCAGTTGCTGACGGGCGCAGCTCCACGGCGCCAGAGCAGCTGTTTGCCGAGCGCACCCAGGGCGGCGCCCTGCGCATGGGCCTGATCGACGCGGCAGGCGCGCAAGGCGCGGTACTGCTTGACCAGCCCGCGGTTGCAACGATCAGCGACCTCATCGCCGCCTTGCCGCCACCCCCGCCCATTCCGGTCCTTGTGTTGCCCGCCCAGCCCGCAGGGCCGCTCGTGACTGCACCCGCACCCGCGCCTGTGCAGCCCACGCCGCCTGCACCGCCCAACGGCGTTATGCCAGGTGTGCAGCCGCGGGTTGCAGCGCCGGCACCCCCGGCTCAACCGAGGGCTTCGGTCCCCAATGCTCCGCGCCGGCCGATGCATGAGCGTGACATAAAGTAGGACTTCGCGCTCTTGTGAGCGCGTTGCGCTGGTATCCTGTCGCTGCAGTGACTACATCTCAACATGTGCAGAGAACGGAGCGTGTTGGGCCCGGATGCGCATAGGATATCTGGAATGACATCTCCCGCTTCCATTTCGGCTGATTCTGGCAAGCTCATCCCGACGTTCCGCGCGCTCTGGCCCTATCTCTGGCCAAGCGATCGCAAGGATCTTCAGGCCCGCGTGATCGGCTGCCTGATGCTGATCTTCGTCGCAAAGATCGTGACCGTCGGAGTGCCCTACACGTTCAAGTGGGCGACCGATGCGCTCGTGGCGATTTCGGGTGGCCGGGTCGACATGCCGACGGTCCTGCCCTGGTTGCTGGCCGCCCCTGTCTTTGCAGTTCTGCTCTATGGCGCGTCCCGCATCCTCATGGCCTTGCTGGTCCAGATCCGCGACGCGCTGTTCGCCAAGGTCGCCATGCACGCCGTGCGCGATCTCGCGCTCAAGACCTTTGACCACATGCACCGCCTGTCGCTGCGGTTTCACCTCGAAAAGAAGACCGGTGGCCTGACCCGCGTTCTTGAGCGTGGCCGCGATGGTATCGAAGAGCTCTCGCGCATGGCGCTGATGACGCTGTTCCCGACCATCGTCGAATTCATTCTGGTCTGCACTGTTTTGCTGATCGAGTTCGACTGGCGCTATGTCGCTGTCGTGACCGGCATGATCATTGTCTATCTCTGGTTCACGATCCGGACCACGGAATGGCGCATCGGCATTCGCCGGATCATGAACGAGTCTGATCAGGATTCGAACGCAAAGGCGGTCGACAGCCTGCTGAACTTCGAAACCGTCAAGTACTTTGGAGCCGAAGGCCGCGAGAAGGCACGCTATGACCGCTCGCTCGCGATCTATGAATCGAGCTCCGTGCGCTCCTCGACTTCGCTAGCCTACCTCAACGCCGGACAGGCCGTGATCTTCACCCTTGGCCTTTCCGCTGTGATGATCATGTCAGCACTTGATGTGATGGCCGGAAAGGTCTCGATCGGCGCGTTTGTGATGGTCAATGCGCTGATGATCCAGCTGTACCAGCCCTTGAACTTCATGGGCATGGTCTACCGCGAGATCAAACAGGCGATCACGGACATCGAGCGGATGTTCTCGATCCTGGGCCAGAACCCGGAGATTGGCGACAAGCCCGGCGCACCCGCACTGGCGGTCTCAGGCGGCGCGATCAAGTTCGACGACGTTCACTTCCACTATGATCCGAACCGGCCGATCCTGAAGGGTGTGTCGTTCGAGGTGCCAGCGGGCAAGACGTTGGCCATTGTCGGCCCATCGGGCGCCGGCAAATCGACGATCAGCCGCATCCTGTTTCGATTTTACGACATCTCCAGCGGTCGCGTAACGATCGATGGTCAGGACGTGCGCGAGGTTCAACAGGTGTCGCTCAGGGCGGCCATTGGCATGGTTCCGCAAGACACGGTCCTGTTTAACGACACGATCCGCTACAACATTCGCTATGGCCGCGCCGAAGCCACCGATGCCGAGGTCGAACAGGCTGCCGCACGCGCCCAGATCGCTACGTTCGTGAAGTCATTGCCCCAGGGCTATGACGCAACCGTCGGCGAGCGTGGGCTCAAACTGTCCGGCGGCGAGAAACAACGTGTGGCAATTGCCCGCACGATCCTGAAGGCGCCGCCCATCCTGATCCTCGATGAGGCAACATCTGCGCTTGATACGCATACCGAGCAGGAGATTCAGGGCGCGCTTGATGCCGTGTCGCTCAATCGCACCTCGATCGTCATTGCGCATCGTCTTTCGACGGTTGTGAATGCCGATGAAATCCTGGTTTTGGATGGTGGGGTGATCGTTGAGCGAGGCACGCACCTTGGCCTGATCGCCCGGGGTGAAGTCTACGCTTCGATGTGGAACCGCCAACGCGAGGCTGCGGAGCATGAGGCGGCGCGGAAGCGCGCAAGGGAAGAAGAGGCGAGGCGTATCGCTGCCGAGTAGTGCGCTGCGTCAAATCCTCGTCTTGAGTACTGGGCAAGGCTGCACCCACGGCCGTTCAGCGCCACTTCGCTTCGGCAATTCGCTTCCATGCCCTCAAAAAGACGCCCGGGCAGTTGCCCGCCCGGGCGTCCTCGCAACCTGAGCGACGAGCCTCAGCGCACGGGTGTTGAAACCTGTGCAGTCTGGACCGGAGGCACACTCGTCTGGCTCTGCGCCGTTGGCATGGCACCGTAGCACCCGGCCTTTTCCGCTGAAGCGAAGCCTGGGATCATAACAGCGACAGCAAGGGCTGCGGCAGCG
>JAIYEB010000106.1 GCA_027487195.1 Hyphomicrobiales bacterium
GACAAGGCACGCCTGCTGCTCTGGCCGCTGAAGCAGAAGTATGGCCGCAAGGTCTCCTGGGCCGATCTGATGATCTTTGCCGGGAACTGCGCGCTTGAATCCATGGGCTTCAAGCCCTTCGGCTTTGCCGGCGGACGCGCCGATGTGTGGGAGCCGGAAGAGGACGTGTTCTGGGGCACCGAAGACACCTGGCTTGGCGACAAGCGCTACACCGGCGATCGCGAACTCGAGAATCCGCTGGCTGCCGTCCAGATGGGCCTGATCTACGTGAATCCGGAAGGCCCGAACGGCAAGCCCGACCCAATGGCATCTGCCCGCGATATTCGCGAAACCTTCGCCCGCATGGCGATGAATGACGAGGAAACCGTTGCGCTGATTGCCGGCGGCCACACGTTTGGCAAGTGCCACGGTGCAGCTGACCCGTCTCAGTTCGTTGGAGCAGAGCCTGAAGGGGCCGGGATCGAGCAACAGGGTCTTGGCTGGAAAAACAGCTTTGCCAGCGGCAAGGGCGTCCACACGATCACCAGCGGCCTTGAAGGCGCCTGGACCCCTACGCCCACCACCTGGGACAACAGCTACTTTGACACGCTGTTCGGTTATGAATGGGAGTTGGTGAAGAGCCCCGCGGGTGCGCAGCAATGGGCACCGAAGAATGGCGGCGGCGCAGGCACAGTGCCAGACGCCCATGATCCTACGCGCCGGCATGCGCCGATGATGGCAACCACCGACATCGCGCTGCGCACCGACCCGGCCTATGAGCGTATCTCGCGGAACTTCCACAAGAACCCGGACCATTTCGCTGATGTGTTCGCGCGCGCATGGTTCAAGCTGACCCATCGCGACATGGGCCCGCGCTCGCGTTACATCGGCTCCTTGGTCCCCAAGGAAGAGCTGATCTGGCAGGATCCGATTCCAGCGCTCAGCCACAAGCTCGTTGATGCGGCCGATATTGCAGCGCTGAAGGCAAAGATCCTGGCGACTGGCCTGTCGGTCAGCGACCTTGTCTCGGTTGCGTGGGCGTCGGCCTCGACCTTCCGCAACTCCGACAAGCGCGGCGGAGCCAACGGCGCGCGTATCCGCCTGGCGCCGCAGAAGGACTGGGCCTCGAACCAGCCTGCAGTGCTCGCAAAGGTGCTGGCTGCGCTTGAAACCATCAAGGCAGGCTTTGCCGCCGGACGCACCGACGGCAAGAACATCTCGCTCGCCGATCTGATCGTCCTTGCAGGCTCTGCAGCGATCGAGAAAGCCGCCAAGGATGCCGGCCAGACAGTGACCGTCGCGTTCACACCGGGCCGGACCGATGCCTCGCAGGAACAAACCGATGTGGCGTCGTTTGCAGTTCTGGAGCCGAGTGCTGATGGCTTCCGCAACTACCTGACCGGCGTTCACCTGCGCACGGCTGAGGAACTGCTGCTCGACAAGGCGCAGCTTCTGACCCTGACCGCGCCTGAAATGACGGTTCTGATCGGTGGCTTGCGGGCGCTGAACGCCAATGTCGGCGGAAGCTCGCATGGTGTCTTCACAAAGCGGCCGGGCCAGCTGACGAACGACTTCTTCGTCAACCTGCTTGATTTCGGAACCACGTGGAAGGCCGTGTCAGAGGCTGAAGACGTGTTTGAGGGTCGCAACCGGAAGACCGGGGCCGTGACCTGGACCGGAACGCGTGTCGACCTCGTCTTCGGGTCGAACTCGCAGCTTCGCGCCATTGCGGAAGTCTATGGCGCTGGCGACGCGAAGGAGCGGTTTGTCCGTGACTTCGCTGCGGCCTGGACCAAGGTGATGAACCTCGACCGCTTTGACATCGCCTGATCAGGCTGCAGCGTCAGGAATAACACCAGTACAAAGGGCGCCGCCGGGACCATTATCGGCCCGGCGGCGCCTTTTTGCATTTGGTTTCAGCCCTGGCCCGCAGCCAGGGCCAGGCCAGAAAATTGGCCTGATCCGCCCCAACAAGTGCCTGCTTGCCCTTTCACGCAGGCCTGCAACGTGTCATCAGGCGCTGCCATGATCGAAATCGACGAGCTGACATACCGGGTTGCCGGGCGAACCCTGCTGGATAAGGCCAGCACCATGATCCCGACCGGGGCCAGGGTTGGCCTTGTCGGGCGCAATGGCATTGGCAAATCGACGCTTGTGAAGCTGCTTTTGCAGGAGATTTCGCCTGAATCCGGCGAAATTCGCATGCCGCGCCTGGCAAGGATTGGCCATGTTGCGCAGGAAGCACCGTCTGGCCCGACACCGATTGTCGAGATTGTGCTCGCAGCCGACCGAGAGCGCGCCGACCTTCTGGCTGAGGCCGAAACCGCAAACGATCCGAATCGCATTGCAGCGATCCATGAACGGCTCGCAGGCATCGATGCGCATGGAGCCCCTGCCCGCGCAGCGCGCATTCTGGCCGGTCTTGGCTTTGATTCAGAGGCGCAGCTTCGACCAGCCTCGAGCTTTTCTGGCGGCTGGCGCATGCGGGTGGCGCTCGCGGCCGTCCTGTTTCTTGAGCCTGAAATCCTGCTCCTCGACGAGCCGACCAACTACCTCGATCTCGAGGGAACGCTCTGGCTTGAGGACCATCTCGCGCGCTACCCCCACACATCGATTGTGGTCAGCCATGATCGCGA
>JAIYEB010000185.1 GCA_027487195.1 Hyphomicrobiales bacterium
CCCGCAAGCCGTGCGTCGTAAAGCGCAGCGATCTCAGCGCGCCGCGCAACGAAGCGATCAAGCTTGCCAAGCTGTGACAATCCAAGCGCGCAATGGATATCAGAGGCCCGGGAGTTGTAACCCGCCTCCGGCATCTCATAGTACCAGGGATTGACCGAACCATCTGGGTCGAAGGCCAAGTCGCGGTTCACGAAACGGGCCGGATCCTTGTGCATCCCATGGCTGACGAGCCGCTTCAACCGCTCGTAGAGGACGGGATCCCGGGTCGTTACTGCGCCGCCCTCTCCCATCGCAATGGTCTTCACGGGATGGAATGAGAAGACGGCCATCGACGCATGATGACAGGCGCCGAGCGATACGGACCCTTCAGGGGTCTCATAGCGCGCGCCGAGCGCATGGCAGGCGTCTTCAATGACAAGAGCCCCGTGTTGCGCAGCGATCCTGGCAATTTCAGCGGGACTTTCCATTTGGCCGGCGAGCTGGACCGGGAAGATGGCCTTCACGGGCCCGCCTGCACCCGCAATCGCTGCCTCGAGATGGGCAGCCGACATCAAGCCTGTGTCGGGATCGACATCCGCGAAAATCACCTCTGCCCCAACATACCGCACGGCGTTGGCGGAAGCGAGAAAGGTGACTGCAGGCACAATGCATCGATCGCCCGGACCAATCCCGGCCGCAAGACATGCGAGATGAAGCCCTGCGGTTGCCGAAGAACAGGCCACGGCAAAAGGCGCTTCTACCTTTGCAGCAAACGCATCCTCGAAGGCCTTGACGGTCGGTCCCGTCGTCAGGAAGTCGCCACGCAGGACGGCGACGACGGCTGCAACATCATCATCCTCGATGAGCTGGCGACCGTAGGGGAGATATCCACTCACTCGCGTGGTGCCTTCAACATCCCACGGAGCATCGCAACATCTGCCCACTCATCATTGGTGTCCGAGGCGTAGCGAAACCGCTCATCAACAAGTGTTCCCGAAATGGCTTTACCACGCCGATGCTCCGCAAAGGCTGGAAGCATCACATACCTATCGCTGAGCATAACCGTCGAGCGCGCATCATCCTCGGTGATCATGACCTCGTGCAGCTTCTCGCCAGGCCGGATACCAACCACCCGATGGGGAATGCCGGGCGCAAGAGCAGTTACAAGGTCAACCACTTTCATTGAGGGAATGCGCGGTACGAAAACCTCGCCGCCGTCCATCATCGCCAATGAAGACAGAACAAACTGGACACCCTGCTCAAGCGTGATCCAGAAGCGGGTCATGCGCTCGTCCGTGATCGGGAGCTCCTGAGCGCCATTTGCAAGCATTTTTTCGAATAGGGGCACAATCGACCCCCTCGAACCGACCACATTGCCATAGCGCACGACCGAGAACCGTGCCCCATCCCTTCCAGACAGAGCATTGGCTGCGACGAAGATCTTGTCTGAGGCAAGCTTGGAGGCGCCATAGAGGTTGACCGGGTTGGCTGCCTTGTCCGTTGACAGGGCAATGACCTTTTTCACGCCCGTGCGCAGCGATGCGCGCACGATGTTCTCGGCGCCACCAACATTGGTCCGGATGCACTCGAGCGGATTATACTCGGAAATGGTCACATGTTTCATCGCGGCGGCATGGATAACCGTATCGACACCTCGCATGGCGAGTTCAAGGCGGTCAGCGTCGCGCACATCGCCAATGAAAAAGCGAAGGATCTCAGTCTGATCCTGCCACTCCGCTGCCATCACGGATTGACGGTACTCGTCGCGCGAGAAAACAATGACCTTGCGCGGCCTGTGATGCGCGATGAGCTCCCGCACAATCGACTTGCCAAAGGAGCCAGTTCCCCCGGTGATCAGGATCGACTGGCCTGTGAGGTCGACGGCGGGGCTGGAAAACGGGCGAAGCAAGGTCAATGAACCCTCATGATGTTTCAGGCGGCTTTTGTTGATTGTGTCGTCCACGCGCGCGCATACCACCCCGCACGTGCGAGGAGCTCGGTATGGGTGCCATGCTCCACAACCCTGCCTTGGTCGACAACGACGATCTGATCAGCTGCGGAAATCGTTGCAAGACGATGGGCAACGACGATCACTGTGGGAGCCAGTTCGCGACGGATGTCATCAAGCGACCTGCGAAACAAGAGATCACTCTCGGCGTCAAGCGCACTTGTCGGTTCATCGAGGATCAAAATCGGGGCTCGTTGGACAAGTGCACGCGCGAGGTCAACACGTTGACGCTGCCCACCAGATAACCTGCCGCCACTTTCGCCAATCCTGGTCTGCACTCCGTTTGGCATTGCGCTGACGAAGTCCCAGGCCTGGGCAAGGCGCAGCGCGCGCTCGACGTCCGCATCGCTCGCAGCTGGCGCGCCGTAGCGAACATGCTCCGCGATTGTGCCATCAAACATAAGCGGCGCCTGAGAAACGAACGCGATGGCGTGCCTCAAGCCGTCGAGCTCATAGTCGTCCAGCGGGTGACCGTCGAGCGTAATCCGTCCCGCGCTGGGCTGCCGCAGGCGTGGCAGCAAATCAACCAGCGTTGACTTCCCTCCGCCAGAGGGTCCGACAAGTGCAGTTGTTTGTCCCGCAGGAAACCACAGATCAATCCCATCCAAAGCGACACGCCCATCGCTGTAGGTGTAGCCAACGCCTTCAAACCGAACGCCTTGCTTGAGATCGACTACAGTGATCGTGCCATCGTTGCGTTCGCGAGCAGCCCTCAAGCGCGCCA
>JAIYEB010000255.1 GCA_027487195.1 Hyphomicrobiales bacterium
CCGGGCCAGGCCGGTCTCCTGGTCCTCACTGGAATTGTCGGTGGCGTCGCGCAGATCGCGATGACCTCAAGCTTCAAGTATGCCGATGCCTCGCTCGTTGCGCCGTTTGATTACACGTCGCTGCTGTTCGCCCTTGTGCTCGGGTACTTCCTCTTTGGCGATCTGCCTTCGAGCTACATGGTGGCAGGAGCGATAATCGTCATTTTCGCCGGTCTTTTCGTGATCTATCGCGAGCGCCAGCTCGGGCTTGAGCGCGACAAGGAAAACGAGACCGGCAAGGTGATCCGGTAGCGCCGGGCGAGACTTCGAGCCCCGCTGCTTATTCCATCACCGCTGCCTTCAGGATCACGACCATCGTGGCCCGGCCAGCCTCGGGGCTCACACAGCGAATGGTATGGGCCGTATCGCATCTGTAGCGCAGGGATTCGCCCGCCACGGCGGTCTCGATCTTTCCACCGATCTCGACCTCGAAGGTTCCTTGCAGAACCGAAAGGGATTCGATGGAGCCGCGCTGATGGGCGTCGGATTCAAGAACGCCACCCGGCTCGGAGACCACATCGTACCACTGCAGCCATTCCACGGTCTTGATCCAGCCAATGATCGAAAGGCGCATCTTGCCATCTTCCGATACGATCTCTGGCGTCTCGTTCCGGACGGTCTTCTCGACGAACGGCTCTTCTTCGGTTGCGGCCAGAAACCGGTCAATCGACACATCCAGGGCTTGTGACAGCCGCCAGATTGTCGCGAGCGTCGGGTTGGTCTCATTGCGTTCGATCTGGCTGATGATCGACTTCGCAACGCCGGACTGCTCGGACAGTTCCGACAGCGACAGGTTATAGCTTCGCCGAAGCCGCTGGATCGTGCGCCCGAGTTGGCCGGAAAAGGCCTGCGCCTTGTCATCCAGATCTGCGCGTCGGGGCGTGCGTGCGACCATTGCGGCTCCGTTCGTTCTCTCAAACAGCGCATACCACTATAGCGAACAACGCCACAAGGCGCAGCGCCATGCGCTTCGCCGTTGACCCTGTCATGCAATGTTGCAGCGCACAACGAAGAGCTGTGCTAAGGGATGTCATGGTCAGTGTTGTCATTCCGACATCGAACTCTGCTGCCACCCTGCCTGCGGCGCTTTCAGCGCTCGTTCCGGCGGCGGCGGACGGGCTCGTGCGCGAAGTGATCCTGGTGGATCATGCCTCCAGCGACCAGACCTTCGCGATTGCGGATGCGATGGGCTGTGAAGTCATCAACGGCCCGGCAGCGAGAGGTGAGCGGCTTTTGGTGGGGGCGCAGAAAGCGCGTTGCTCGGCACTGCTGTTCCTGCACGCCGACAGCGTTCTCGCCCCAGGTTTTGAGCGGGAAGTGCGTCATTGCCTTGAAACGTGGGAAAGCCAGGGCCGTTTTGACCAGCAAGCCGCCGTGTTTCGCACGCTGCATGAAGGTTACGGCTTTCGGCCCCGCCTGAGCGAGCGCCTGGCCGATCTTCGCGCCAGCGTTCTCGGCCTTGCCTATGGGGAATCTGGCCTGCTGATTTCCCGTCGCTTCTATGATGCGCTCGGCGGGCATCGCCCGCTTGCACTGATGGAAGATGTTGATCTCACGCGCCGGATCGGGCCCCGTCGCCTTGTGACGCTACGCTCAGGCGCATATGCCATTGCAGGCACGCGCGAGCCTGAAACGCCGCTGCGCGCAGAACGGCGCAGACAACTGATCCCGTGGCTTCTTGGCGTGCGCTCAGAGCGGCTTCCGGGGTAGGGCCGCTTTCAATCCCACTGCTGATGGAAGAACGGGCCTTTTGTCTGGAGATTCGCAGCCGGCTTGATTTCCAATCCAGAGTGCCCTATATGCTCAATTGTAGCAAAAGGGGCCCTTAAGCGCGGCATTATGCCGTGTTTTTTCGGGCAGATGTTATGCTCTACATGAGTATAAGGGGTGGGCCATGGACTTCTCATCGACCTTCGAAGCTTCGACATCTCTCCCTGCCGTTGCAGCGCGCCGGTATGCGGCCTTGCCGCGTCCTTCGCTGCAGTTCACCGAAGAGGTGGCTGCGAAGACCGCGCCCCAGTGGGAGAAGATGAAGTCGGTCGTTCCCTCCGTGGAGTGGCCGTTTTTCGCGCCCTACATCGCTGCGATCAACGATCTCAAGGTCGTTCGCAACGCGGTCATCCTTGCGCACAATTACCAGACGCCCGAGATTTTCCATGGCGTCGCCGACATTGTTGGTGACAGCCTTCAGCTTGCGCTTGAGGCAACCCGCGTCAAAGCCGACGTCATCGTCCAGTGCGGCGTGCACTTCATGGCCGAGACATCGAAGATCCTGAGCCCGTCGAAAACTGTGCTGATCCCCGACATGCGCGCGGGCTGTTCACTCGCAACCTCAATCACCGCGCAGGACATCCGCGCGATGAAGGCGATGTATCCCGGCGTCCCGGTCGTCACCTATGTCAACACAACGGCCGAAGTGAAGGCTGAGAGCGACATCTGCGTGACGTCCTCAAACGCCGTGAAGATCGTCGAGAGCCTTGGCGTTGACCGTGTGATCTTCCTGCCGGACCAGTATCTGGCGAAGTGGGTCGCCTCACAGTCGAAGGTCAAGATCATCGCCTGGAAGGGGGCTTGCGAAGTGCATGAGCGCTTTACCGGTGCCGAGCTTCGCGCATTCCGCGATGCCGACCCGTCGGTGAAGATCATTGCCCATCCCGAGTGCCCGCCCGATGTGATTGCGGAAGCCGATTTCACCGGCTCGACTGCAGCCATGATCGACTGGACGAAGAAGCTCGGACGTGGCCGCGTCGTGATGGTCACGGAATGCTCGATGGCCGACAATGTGGCTGCAGAAGCACCCGACATTGAGTTCGTGCGCCCATGCAACCTGTGCCCGCACATGAAGCGGATCACGCTGCCAAAGATCCTCGATTGCCTGCTTGAAATGAAGCATGAGGTCGAGATCGATCCGGTGATCATTGAGCGTGCGCGCCTGCCGATCGACCGCATGATCGCAGTGAAATAGCCGGAATGTATCCTCCCGAACTGCCGCGCCCGATCATCGACCGGCTCGTCGAAGCAACCTTGCTTGAAGATCTCGGGCGCGCCGGCGACATCACAACCCAGGCGACCATTGCGCCTGGCATGCGTGCGCGCGCATCGTTTGTGGCGCGAAAGCCCGGAACGCTTGCCGGGATTGCGCTGGCCGAGGCGGCCTTCCGGATCATTGGCGGGCGCTGCCGGTTTGACGCGAAGGTTGCCGATGGCAGCCGCATCACACCCGGTCTGGTGCTCGCGGTTGCGGAGGGCGATGCCAGGGAATTGCTGTCGGCTGAGCGTACAGCGCTCAATTTCCTTGGCCGCCTGTCAGGCGTTGCGAGCATTACAGCGCAGTTCGCCGATGCGATTTCCCACACAAAGGCGCGCATCGTGTGCACGCGCAAGACAACGCCGGGTCTTCGTGCCGTTGAGAAATATGCGGTTCGCTGTGGTGGCGGCAAGAACCACCGGTTTGGTCTGGATGATGCGATCCTGATCAAGGACAACCATGTTGCCGTCAGCGGCGGCATCACTGCGGCGCTCAAGGCAGCAAAAGCCTTCGCAGGCCATCTTGTTGCAATCGAGATCGAGGTGGACAGCCTTGATCAGCTTAAAGAAGCGCTTTCGGCGGGCGCAAATGCTGTCTTGCTCGACAACATGTCGATTGCCGAGCTCCGCGAGGCTGTGGCCATCAATCAGGGCCGCGCGGTGCTTGAGGCATCAGGCAATGTCACGCTTGAAACCGTCAGGGCCATTGCCGAGACCGGCGTTGATCTCATCTCCTCCGGCTTCATCACCCACTCGGCGCCGAACCTCGATATCGGGCTTGATATCGAGGTCGGCTGAGCCGCGTGGAAACGTTGCCTGGTCGGTCCAGGGCAAGACCCGAAGGGTCCCTAGGCCGCGTTGGCAAGGCGCTGTGTGGCGTTTGGTTCCAGCACGCTTGATGTGATCCCCGCCGCCGAGCGCAGGTTCATCAGCATCCGGTCGGAGATTTCGAACAGGCCAGCAAAGGCGAGTACCCGGCCAATACGCTTTGGCTCGCCGATCGGGTCTGCCGGACAGTTTGCACGACGCAGGATCCGCGCAAACATCGCATCATAGACGGACACGACATCGCTCAGGCCGGCGAGTTGACCGACCTCGACGATGCCGCACAGCAGTTCGCCAGTGACACGGTTGAGGAGGTGGCTCGTGCGTTCAGCCGCAGCCTCATGGTCCACCGAAAAGCGCGTGGATTCCCAAACGGTTGCGCTTTCGACCGGCTTGCCGTCTGGCAGCAGATCGCTGAACACATCAGCCAGCATGTTTGGCCCCGTCGTCGGGAGCAAGCGCAGCGATCCGCGCAACACACCTTTGTCATCCAGCGACATGAGATAGACCGGGTCGCACTCATCATCGAAGCGATCGATTTCCCAGTCGCCGCGCAAGGGCACATCCCATTGCAGCCGATCTGAGAACACTTTCTTGCGCAGTTGGTGCATCTGGTCGAACAGCGATGCCTCGGTGGCGCGGTCGCGATTGGTCATGATCTTGATCATTCTCGCACTCCTGTGATGTGGGTTTGCAGCGCCCGCAGCGCTGCGCGCCTAGTGATGCGACTGGTACGAAATGCAATCAACAGTTGATGGTTGGCGGCTGCGCCCGGCTCTCAACCCGCTGGCGCGGCACAAACAACCTGAGACTCAGTCGGCAAAAGTCCGCAGAATTTGCGCTTCCGTATTTTTTCGACCGAAAAACATCAGCAATTCAATCAACTAGAGGTTGTTGTCTCGGCGGCTATTCTCAATCCATCAGGTCCGCGTTATTCTCTTGTCATGGCGCGCTACCCAATCAGACGCACTCGTCAACCCGGCTATCTTGACGGGCAATTCCTTGTGGCCATGCCGGCCATGGAAGACGAGCGGTTCCGCAAAACGGTCATCTATCTGTGTGCCCATTCAGACGAAGGCGCGATGGGCATTGTGGTCAACCGCCCGCTTGAGTCCTTGACGTTTCGCGATCTTCTGGTCCAGCTCAAGATCATTCCCGGCGATCAGGGCATCGTGCTGCCACCAGCAGCCCAAGCGGTGCCGCTCATCCAGGGCGGACCCGTCGAAAGCGGGCGTGGATTTGTGCTTCACAGCCCCGATTTCCATTCGACCGATTCAACGCTGTCCATTGATGGCGATGTGTGCCTGACCGCGACGCTGGATGTGCTCAGGGCGATTGCAGTTGGCGAGGGACCGGCCCGTGCCATCATGGCGCTTGGCTATGCGGGTTGGGCACCGGGACAGCTCGAAGGTGAGATCCGTGCCAACGGGTGGCTTACCTGCCCTGGCGACGGCTCCACCGTTTTTGATGCCGATACCGCCGGCAAATACGACCGTCTGATGCGCCGGATCGGGATTACGCCAGCCTCGCTGTCATCGATTGCGGGAAGCGCCTAGGCCTTCGGCCAGCGCTTGGGCCTCAAGCATCTTCGCGCAGGTTCCTGCCGCGCCGTTCCACATAGCTTGGCACAGGATGGTGGGCGCTGGCCCAGTCATGGGCATTCAGCCGCGGCTCGAGATCCTGCAGGATCAGGGTTGTGATGAAGGGCAGGGGCTTCTTGCGGGCCTCGGCAATTGTCATCCACTCCACGGCTTCCAGGTCGGTGTCGGGGCGCTGATCGGGTGGAAGCGTCACTGCGGCGGAGGAGATGTCTGCAGCAAAGAAGCGCGTATCGAACCGACGCGGGCGGCGGGGCGGCGTGACGGCCCGGCAGATGTAGGTCAAGGCGCCAAGATCAGGGGTGACGGCATGGGTCTGGAATGGCTCCCAGTTCGTGCCAGGAATGCGCTCGGGCAGCGCAGAACGGCCCAGCAGAACGCCAGCCTCCTCGTAGGTCTCGCGAATGGCGGCAAGTGCCAGGGCCTTCGCGCGCCGCTCCGTCAGCTTCGGTGTGGCGCTTTGCATGCGCTTGAAGTCAACGCTGCCGGTATGCGCCATGCCAGCGTCTTCCGGGTCCACGCGCCCGCCAGGAAACACATAAAGGCCTGGCATGAACTTCATCGATGCCTTGCGCCGCCCCATCAGCACACCAATGCTCGGGCCTGAACGATCAATCAGGATCAAGGTTGCCGCATCCCTCGGGCGCAGGTTCGGGATGTTCGAGGCCCGCTCTGAAGGGGCCTCGAAAACGGGGGTGTAGGGCGTACTCATGCGTCCATCCGCTCTGGGCTGCTGCCAAAGCCATGCATGCGCCGCGCCCATTGCAGGCCAATGACGGCGCCCTTCACGACCGGAAGCAACGCGAGCGACATGGCAATCGAAAGCGGTATCCACGCTGCCATATGGACCCAGAGGGGGGGCTGGAAGCCCTTTTCGAGCATCAGCGCCGCCGGGACGAGCATATGGCCAACAATCATCATCACCGCATAGGCCGGCAGGTCATCGGCCCGGTGCGCGCCATCCAGAGGCGTGGCGCAGCATGTGCAGGCCGGCACCGCCTTGAGGTAACCCGCCCATAGCTTGCCTTCTCCGCATGCCGGGCATCGTCCCCGCGCACCACGGACCATGGCCGGCCAGACCGCGCGCGCGGGCAGGGTGTCGTATTGGGCGTGAGTCTCGGTTGCTTGAATGGTGACTGGCATCAGCGTCGTTTCCCTGGGCCTTTACGTCGAAAGTCGCGACGGGCCCCGCCGAGAGGTGTGCGCCCGGGTCGCCCTCGCCGCAAGGGCTTGCCGCTACGTCCTTCGGACAGCATCTCGAATGTGAGCGCGCCTTGAACCGGGCGGGCATCCACAAGCTTGACTTCCACGCTGTCGCCCAACCGAAAGGTTTCGCCGGTCCGCTCGCCAACCAGCGCTGCTTTCAGTTCATCGTAGGCGAAATACTGTCGCCCGAGCGTTCCCGCTGGAACATAGCCGTCGGCGCCGGTTTCATCGAGTTTCACAAACAGGCCCGACTTCACGACACCCGAAATGCGACCGGAGAAGGTCGCGCCCACGCGCGTTGCAAGGAAGGCCGCGATCAGCCGGTCGGAGGTCTCGCGTTCGGCTGCCATCGCACGGCGCTCGGCCACCGAGATGTCGCGCGCAACCGCTGAAAGCCCGGCCATCTCGGCGTCACCCATGCCATCATCGCCGAGCTTGCAAGCACGGATCAGCGCACGATGAACCACAAGGTCGGCGTAGCGCCTGATGGGTGACGTGAAGTGTGCATACCGGCGCAGGGACAGTCCAAAATGGCCGACATTGTCCTGCGCGTAGGCGGCTTGGGCCTGTGAGCGCAAGACCATCTCGTTGACCAGCGGCTCGACATCGCTGCCTTTGACGCGTGCCAGAATGCCGTTGAATTGCCCCGGGCGGATTGTGCCCTGCTTGGGCAGGTTGATGTCGAGGGATGACAGAACCTCGCGCAGGCCATGGAGCTTTTCCACGGTCGGGCTTTC
>JAIYEB010000374.1 GCA_027487195.1 Hyphomicrobiales bacterium
CAGGAAGGGCTGTTCCTGCACTTCAAGACCATTGCAGACAGCGTTGGCATTCCGATCTTCATCTACAATATCCCCGCGCGCTCGTCGGTTGATATGAGCGTCGAGACCATGGCGCGCCTGTCACGCCACCCGAACATCGTTGGGGTGAAGGATGCGACTGCAAACATTTCGCGGGTGTCCGAGCAGCGCCTTGCCTGTGGCGCTGATTTCATCCAGCTCACGGGCGAAGACGCAACCGCGCTTGGTTTCAATGCCCATGGCGGCGTTGGCGCGATCTCTGTCACATCCAATGTGGCACCACGGCTTTGCGCCGAGTTCCAGGCCGCCTGCTTGTCGGGTGACTATGCCACGGCGCTGCGCCTGCAGGATCAGTTGATGCCGCTGCACAAGGCCATGTTCTGCGAGCCATCGCCCGGCCCGGTGAAGGCCGGCCTAGAAATGCTTGGCAAGATGAGTTCTGAAGTGCGCCTGCCCGTGACACCTGCGACCGAGGCCGCGCGCGCCCAGGTGCGCGCTGCGCTGGTCGGGGCTGGCCTCCTCAATTGAGCGAACGTCCGACCAAGCTGATCGCTGAAAATCGCCGCGCGCGTTTTGAATACGCGATTGGCGACGTCATCGAGGCTGGTCTCGTGCTGCGCGGCACCGAGGTCAAGTCCATGCGCATGGGCAAGGCCAACATTGCGGAAAGCTATGCCGCCGAGGAAGGTGGCGAACTCTGGCTCGTGAACGCCGATATCCCGGAGTATGGCAAGGCGCATGGGCAGCTCAATCATGAGCGCCGGCGCCCGAGAAAGCTCCTGCTGCATCGCCGCCAGGTCAACAAGCTGATGGGTGCCATCCAGCGCGAGGGCATGACCGTCGTGCCGCTCAAGCTTTATTTCAATACGGATGGACGCGCGAAGATCGAGCTTGCGCTGGCCAAGGGCAAGAAGCTCCACGACAAGCGCGAAACCGAAAAGAAGCGGGACTGGCAGCGCGACAAGGCTCGGTTGATGCGCGACCGCGGCTAGCGGCAGGGCCATCTCTGCAACCATTAAGCCCGCGATGGCAAAATTATTTGAAGCTTGTAACATTTCTTGTGCATCGGACGCTTGACGCGGGCTCGTGTTCGTCGCCGAATGCGCGCATCGGTTTAGTACGGGCCCAAGGCCCCAATGACGATCAAGGGAGAGCTTCATGAAGAGACGTGATTTTCTGGTCGGCTCGGCAGTTGGCGCTGCTGCGCTTGCTGCACCAAGCCTCGTGCGTGCCCAGGCTCCGCTCCGGATGGGGCTCATCACGACGCTGACAGGCCCCGGCGGCTATCTCGGCGCTGATATCCGCGACGCGATGTTGCTCGCTATCGAACAGGGCAACGGTCGTCTTGGTGGCATTGCGGTTCAGCCCGTCGTCGAGGACGATGCGCTTCGCCCCGGCCAGGGCAAGACGATTGCCGAGCGCATGCTGCGCACCGATGGGATCCGCCTGTTCACAGGCATTGTGTTCTCCAACGTTCTGGGCGCCGTTGCGCCGGATGTGCTCGATGGCGGCGGCATTTATGTCTCGCCCAACGCCGGCCCTTCGAACTTCGCCGGTCGTGAATGCCACCGCAACTTCTTCGCAGTGGCCTGGCAGAATGATGCGCTCCATGAATCAGCCGGGCGGTCGGCCACAGAGCTTGGCTACAACCGCGCCTTCATCCTGTCGCCGAACTACCAGGCCGGCCAGGACGCGCTCAACGGCTTCAAGCGCATGTTCCGCGGCACAATCGTCGGCGAGCAGTTCACGCGTCTGGATCAAACCGACTATGCCGCCGAAATGGCTGCAATCCGCGCTGCAAACCCGGATGTGGTGTTCCAGTTCCACCCCGGTGGCCTTGGCATTGCCTTCATCCGGCAATACCAGCAGGCAGGCCTTCTTGGCCGCATCCCGATGGTCGTCGCAGCCCCGTCGATGGATCACACCATCATGAACTCTGTGGGCGATGCGGCCCTTGGGGTGAACCTCACCACCCATTGGAATGTCGACTTCGAGAATCCCGGCTCGCAGGCCTTCGTTGCAGCGTTCCGCGCGAAGTATAACCGCACGCCGACGTTCTATGCCGGCCAGGCCTGGGACACCGCGCTCGCCATTGGCGCAGCGCTTCGCCAGACCAACGGCAACGTGACGGACACGAACGCCTTCCGCACGGCGATGCTGCGCGCTGACTTCCAGTCGATTCGTGGTCCGTTCCGGTTTGGTCCGAACCAGTTCCCGGTCCAGGATTGGTGGTCAGCCCAGGTTGTGCGCAACGCCGCCGGCCAGCTTGAGATCAAGACCGGTCGCAAGATCCTGGAGAACCACTCCGACAGCTACGCAGCATCCTGCCGCATCTAGAAACCAGCGTGGCGCCCTCCGGTTTTCCGGGGGCGCCACATCTTCGCCGAGCGCAGCTAGAGCTGCCAAGAAACCGTATGTGAGCCCGATCCGGCGTGACCGTCTTCGTTCTTGAACAGCTTCTCAATGGCCTGCAGCTCGGCGTGACGCTGTTCCTGCTTGCAGCAGGGCTGACGCTGATTTTCGGGATCATGGGCATCATCAATCTGGCCCATGGCTCGCTCTACATGATCGGGGCCTATGCAGCCGCGCTGGTGGCGCGCGAGACCGGCTCGTGGCTTCTCGCTGTTCCAGCCGGCCTCCTGGCCGCGGGCGCTGCGGGCATGCTGATCGAAATGGTGATCATGCGCAGGCTCTATGACCGCGATCACCTCGATCAGGTGCTGGCCACCTACGGGCTGATCCTGTTCTGCAATGAGCTTGTGACGCTGCTCGTTGGGCGTCAGCCGATGTTTGTCGGGATTCCGCCTGGTCTTGCGGGGGCCATCGAGCTCATTCCCGGCGTGCCCTATTCGATCTACCGCCTGTCGATCATCGGGTTTGGCCTGGCGCTGGCGGTCGGTCTGTACCTGCTTATCCAGAAAACCCGGCTTGGAATGCTGATCAGGGCGGGAGCGACAAACCGGGATACGGTTCGCGCGCTGGGTGTCGATATCCGCCTGCTTTACACGCTGGTTTTTGGTCTTGGCGCGCTTCTCGCGGGCTTTGCCGGGATCATGATGGGGCCGCTCCTGTCGGTTCAGGTCGGTATGGGCGAGCAGATCCTGATCATGACCTTTGTCGTGGTCGTCGTTGGCGGGGTTGGCTCGATCCGCGGCGCGTTCTTCGGCGCGATCATCGTTGGCATTGTCGACACCATGCTGCGCGGGTTCATGCCCGGCTGGATGCGCGGCATAATCAGCGACACCGCGCAGGCTGATGCGCTGTCAGCCGGCCTCTCGTCCATGGGCGTCTATCTCCTGATGGCGCTGGTTCTCCTGTTCAGGCCGCAAGGCCTGTTTCCGGCGCGGACATGACGCGCCAAAACGTCTCGATTGTGTTGATCGTTGTTCTCGGCGCGCTGTTGCTGGCGGTGCCCGCGCTTGCGGCCGCGCTTGGCAATCCTGCGCTGGTTGGGCTTGCAACCCGCGTTTTGATCTATGCCATTGCGGCTGCGAGCCTCAATCTCGTTTTGGGCTATGGCGGCATGGTCTCCTTTGGCCACGCAGCCTTTCTGGGCGTCGGCGGCTATGTCGTCGGCATCCTGTTTCACCATTTCCGGTTCTCCGAGCCCTTGTTCGGCGTGATTGCAGGCTCTGACCAGCTGCTTGTTGTGTTGCCGGCGGCGGTCCTGATCACGGGCATTCTGGCCGCTGGCATTGGCGCCCTTGCGCTGCGCACGAGTGGCGTCCAGTTCATCATGATCACGCTGGCCTTTGCGCAGATGCTCTACTTCTTCTTCATCGCGCTCAAGACCTATGGCGGCGATGATGGCCTGGTGATCCGGCGCAGAAGTGCCTTGTTTGACCTCGATATGCGCGATGATCGCACGTTCTTCTACGTCGTTCTCGGCTTTGCCGTGACCTTCTTTGCGATCTACGCAACCGTGATCCGTTCGCGCTTCGGGCTGCTGCTTGGTGCCATCCGGCAAAACGAGAGCCGCGTCGCAGCGGTTGGCATTGCACCCTATCGCTACAAGCTCGCGGCTTTTGTGATCTCAGGGATGGGCGCAGGGCTCGCGGGCGCGTTGCTTGCAAACTACCAACGCTTTGTCTCGCCGGACATGCTGCACTGGACCAAGTCTGGCGAGCTGATGATGATGGTCATCCTCGGCGGGGCAGGGACCTTGTTTGGCCCGCTCTTTGGCGCTGCAGCACTGATTTCGCTTGAGACCTATCTGACCCAATGGACCGAGCGCTGGATGCTCATTCTGGGTCCTGTGCTCATCCTCATCGTGCTGTTTATGCGCGGCGGGATTGCGGGCCTCATCGATCAGCTGCTTCGGAGGCTGAAATGAGCACGCTTCTTGAGGTGCGCGGGCTCGTCAAGCGGTTCGGGGGCCTCGTCGCAACGGATCATCTTAATCTCGACGTGCGCTCAGGCGAGATCCACGCGTTGATCGGGCCAAACGGGGCCGGCAAGACGACCGTCATCAATCAGCTCTTTGGCGATTTTGCGCCAGATGAGGGCGACATCACGTTCGACGGGGCGTCCCTGCTCGGGCTGCCAACGCCGGCACGGGTTCAGCGCGGCCTCGGCCGCACCTTTCAGATCACACGGCTGTTGCCGGACTTTACCGCGCTTGAGCATCTGCTTCTCGCCGTCCAGGCCCATCAGGGCCATTGCTTCCGGTTCTTCAGGCCAGCGCGCAGCGATCCACGCTTGCTTTCGCCAGCGCGCGAGGCGCTGGCGCGTGTCGATCTGGCTGACCGGGCCGACATCAAGGTCTCCGCGCTCTCGCATGGCGAGCGAAAGGAGCTGGAGCTTGCGATTGCGCTGGCGCTTCATCCCAAGCTCCTGTTGCTCGACGAGCCAATGGCAGGCCTTGGCGCGTCCGAGACCGAGGGCATGGTGCGCCTGCTTGAAAGCTTGCGCGGCGAGGTCACCATGCTCCTCGTTGAACATGACATGGACGCGGTGTTCGCGCTGGCTGACCGGATCACGGTGCTTGTCTACGGCAAGGCCATTGCGTCCGGCACGTCGGACGAGATCCAGGCAAACCCCGAGGTGAAGATCGCCTATCTGGGCGAGGGGGACGCGTAATGCTGGAAGTCACCGGCCTTCAGTCTGCCTATGGCCCAAGCCAGGTGCTGTTTGATGTGACGCTGACGATCGGCGAGGGCGAGGTCGTCACGCTGCTCGGTCGAAACGGCATGGGCAAGACGACGACGATTCGCACGATCATGGGGCTCAACAAGCCGCGCGGCGGGCGGGTGGTGTTTGACGGCGTTGACGTGACCGGCGAGCCGCCCGAGCGGATTGCACGGCGCGGCATTGGCCTTGTGCCCGAGGGACGTCAGGTGTTTCCGACACTGACGGTGCGCGAAAACCTGATCGCAACGGCTGCCAATCGGCTGAAGCGCGCGGACCCGTGGACGCTGCAACGGGTTGTCGAACTGTTCCCAAGGCTTGGCGAGCGGCAAAACCAGTTGGCCCGCACGCTGTCAGG
>JAIYEB010000325.1 GCA_027487195.1 Hyphomicrobiales bacterium
GGCCGGCGGATCGGCGCAAACGACACGTTGGCGGCCTCGCATGCGGTTGCGACCTCATCGACCGTGCGGTTGATGAGGAGCGCACGCAGTTCGGGCAACAGGCTTGCCCGCTGGTCGACCCTGTTCTGGTTGGTCACAAGACCAGCATCCGCACCCAACACATCAAAGGCAAAGGCGGAACAAAAGCGCGGCCATTGCTGGTCGGAGGTAACCCCGATGAACACCTGCCCGTCGGCGACATCGAAGACGTCATAGATGCCCCATGTCGGCGAACGCTGCGCCATGGGCCGGACTTCAGCGCCCGTGACGCCGGTGACGGCCATATGCTGGCCGACAAGAAACGCCACGGACTCAAACAGGCTGCTCTGCACCAGGCTGCCGCTGCCCGTAACATCGCGCTGGCGCAAGGCGGCGAGAATGCCCACGACGCCAAAGATGCCACCGGTCAGGTCGACAACGGAGGTGCCAGCGCGCATGGGCTGTCCGGGCGGGCCGGTCATCCAGGCAAGGCCGCCCATCATCTGCACGACCTCGTCCAGCGCAGGGCGATGGTCGTAGGGACCGGGCAAAAACCCCTTGAGCGCGCAGTAGACAAGGCGCGGATTGATCGTCTTGACCTCTTCAAAGCCAAGGCCGAGGCGCTCCATTGTGCCTGGGCCGAAATTCTCGATCAAAACGTCAGCCCACCGGAGCGCCGCCTCAATCGCCGGGCGCGCTTCGGTTGATTTCAGGTCCAGCGCCACGCTGTCCTTGTTGCGATTGAAAAAGGCGAAGAAGCCTGCACCAAAACCACCGAGCCTGCGGGTTGGGTCGCCTTTGACAGGCTCGATGCGAACGACCTCCGCACCAAGATCCGCGAGAACAAGACCACAGCTTGGCCCCATGACCGTGTGGCCAAAATCGAGAACCTTCAGTCCGGCAAGGGGAGCGTTGGACATGCGCTTGGAACTAACACAATCGCATGTCAGGGCAATATCCCTGCACAAGCGCCCGTATGGTTGTGGGCGGCGTGAGCGCCTCGACTGACGTTGCAGCCAAAGGTGTCTCAACCCCTCGCCAGCCGGGTTTGGTCCACGTGAAGGCGGACGCCCCCGACCAAGCTGTCGCCACGCCATCAACCAGCGCAACGGCACCCGCAGGCAGATCGCCCCAGCGCATCGGATGGGTTCGCTTGGTTTGCCGCTCGCGCCGCTCCTGATCGAGCGCTCTGTCCATGGGCTCGACGCTGTCAAAGCCCGCAGCCGCCATGAACGCTCTGGCATCACTCCGCCGGCATTCGAAGCAGGGACGATGACCAGCCGCAAGGGCGGTCACCTCGTCATGAAAGAACAGTTCGGTGTACCCCTCGCCCCACACCGTTCGGGCACTGCGGTTCTTGAAGCTCAGGACACAGCAGATCCAGCGCCGCGTGCTGAAGCGTCTTTTGCCAAGCGTTCCATCAGCATGATGAAAGCGACCGCGATTACCCATGAGAGCGCCACGCGCGGCCGTGGCGAAAAGCTCGCCCATCGGGTCAACCCGGTTGGGCAATGGCGTCGCGCTTGCCCAGGCTTTCGGCAGTGGCCTACACCTTGCGTCCAGTCTTGGCATCAAAGCGATGGATCGCGGATGCCGCCGCACGAACAGTCACCGGAGTGCCCGGCGGCTGGGTCGCATGACCTTGAAGCCGAACGATGATTTCCGGACCCGACGTCCCAAGTGTGATGTAGGCCAGCGTTTCCGCGCCAAGCGGCTCCATCAGCGCCACGCGCCCGGTCGCCACGAACGTTGCGCCGGGAAGATCGTCGATGGTGAGGTTTTCAGGTCGAAGACCGAGCAGAAGATCGCCCTTATGGTCAGACGTCGCTCCAACCCGCGTGCCATCCGCAAGCGACAGGATCCCTGCGCCGTCCACGGAGACCGGGAACACGTTCATGGGCGGTGAGCCAATGAAGGTCGCAACGAATGTCGAAGCAGGATCGGCATAGACCTCAAGCGGCGACCCAATCTGCTCGATCACGCCGCCATTCATGACAACGAGCATGTCGCCGAGCGTCATGGCTTCGAGCTGATCATGCGTCACATAAATCGACGTCACGCCGAGATTGCGCTGCAGCTTGCGGATCTCGACACGCATCTGCACGCGCAGCTTTGCATCAAGGTTTGACAGCGGCTCATCGAACAGGAACGCCTTGGGCTGGCGCACAATCGCGCGCCCCATGGCCACGCGTTGACGCTGACCGCCGGAGAGCTGGCGCGGCTTGCGGTTCAGGAAGCCCTCAATCGCGAGAATCTTCGCGGCTTCCTTCACGCGCTTGTCGATGTCGGCTTTTGAGGTGCCCCGGTTCTTCAAACCATAGGCCATGTTTTCATAAACGCTCATGTGCGGGTAGAGCGCATAGTTCTGAAACACCATGGCGATATCGCGGTCAGACGGGTCCTTGTCGTTGACCCGATCATCCCCGATCAAGACATCGCCGCTGGTGATGGTCTCAAGACCCGCCACAAGCCGCAAAAGCGTTGACTTGCCACAGCCCGATGGGCCGACCAGCACGCAGAATGTCTTGTCGGGCACGGTGAAGGACACGCCCTTCACCGCCTCGACGCCGCCCGCATAGACCTTGCGAACGCCGTTCAGACGGACTTCGGCCATATCACTTCTCCGTTTCCACGAGGCCCTTGACGAACCAACGCTGCATAAGGATCACCACCAGCATGGGCGGCAGGAGCGCCAGGAGCGCGGTTGCCATCACCTTGTTCCATTCGGTGACGCCGCCGGCCGTATCAATCTGCTTCGCCAATCCGATCACAACCGTGTCGAGATTCTGGTTTGTGGTCACAAGCAGCGGCCAGAGATACTGGTTCCAGCCATAGATGAAGAGGATAACGAACAGCGCGGCGATTGTGGTGCGCGACAGCGGAAGCACGATGTCAAAGAAGAAGCGCACCGGCCCGGCGCCATCGATCTTCGCGGCTTCCACCAGCTCATCCGGGATCGTCATGAAGAACTGACGGAACATGAAGGTTGCGGTTGCCGAGGCAATCAACGGAACGGTCAGGCCGGCAAAGCTGTTGAGCATGCCAAGGTCGGAGACGACCTGAAGCGTCGGGATGATGCGCACCTCAACCGGCAACATCAGCGTGACGAAGATCATCCAGAAGAAGAATGTGCGGAACGGAACCCGAAAGAACACGATGGCGTAGGCCGACATCAGCGAGATGACGATTTTGCCAACCGCGATGACCATGGCCATCACGAAGCTGTTCCACATCATGGTCGAGACCGGCGCAGTAATGATGCGCCCGCCGCCTCCGCCGCCAACCTCAAGCACATCTTTCCAGACGACCCAGAACTGGTCACCAGGCCAGAGCTGCATTGGCGCCTGCGAAATCTGGCCAAGCGTCAGGGTTGAGGCAACAAACGCTACCCACAGCGGGAACGCCGTGATGAGAATGCCGACCGCAATCACGACATGCGGCACCCAATAACCTTTGGGTCTGTAAGTATCGCCCGTGGATGCAGCCATCAGTAGTGCACCTTGCGATCAATGTAGCGAAACTGCACAACCGTGAGAGCCACGACAATCACCATGAGGATGACCGACTGCGCGGCAGAGCGGCCGATGTCCTGAGCAATAAAGCCATCATACCAGACCTTGTAGATCATGATCTCGGTCGACTTGCCGGGACCGCCCTGTGTCATCGAATGGATGACGCCGAACGTCTCGAAGAAGGCATAGGTCACGTTGACGACGATGAGGAAGAACGTTGTTGGCGCCAGGAGCGGCAGCACGATGGTCCAGAACTGGCGCTTGGCATTGGCGCCATCGATCTTCGCTGCTTCGATCAAGGACTTCGGAATCGACTGGAGCCCCGCCAGGAAGAACAGGAAATTGTAGGCGATCTGCTTCCAGGCCGATGACAAAACCACAAGGATCATGGCGTCGAGCCCGTCGATCCGCGGGTTCCAGTCAACGCCGACAAAGCGCAAGGGCCAGGAAATGACGCCAATCGAGGGCGCAAAAAGGAACAGGAACAGCGCGCCTGCCACAGCGGGCGCAATTGCGTAGGGGATGATCAGGATGGTCTTGTAGATGCTTGCGCCCCGAACGACGCGGTCGGCCATGATGGCAAGAAACAGCGCGGGAACCAGGGCTACTACGACAACAAGAATGGAAAACAGGAACGTGCGCGCGATGGTCTCGCGATAGGCCGGATCGGAAAGAACGATCTCGAAATTCTCCAGGCCAACGAAACGAACCGACAGACCAAGCGGGTCCTGCAGCAGCGTCGACATCCACACAGCCTGGCCAGCGGGCAGGTAGAAGAAGATGGCAATGATGATGAGCTGCGGCGCAAGCAACAGGTAGGGCAGTACCAGATGCGGGTAGACGACCTTGCGTTCCATATCGGTTCAGTGATGACCCCGGCCGGGCAAAACCCGGCCGGGGCGCATCATCCTGCTCAGTTGCCGACGGAGCGCTGGAACTGACGCAGCGCTTCGTTGCCGCGGCGCTGGGCGTTCTGCAGAGCGACAATCGCCGTCTGCTGGCCCTGGAGCGCACGCTCAACTTCCTCGTGATACATGTCGCGGATCTCGGTCCAGCGGCCAAAGCGATAGCCACCCGAGTTCGACGTGGGGGTGCCACGCGTCAGCTGCAGGATCGGCACATCGCGACCGGCATTCTGGGCAAAGAAGCCCGAGGCCTGCATCTGCTGGAACGCAGCCTGCGTCGCCGGCAGGAAGCCGGTCGCCGTTGCGAACCGCACCAGCGATTCCGGGCGGGCGAGGTGGGCGAGGAACTGGGCAACGCCGCGGATTTCAGCTTCCGACATGTTGGCGCGGTTGAACACCCAGAGCGAGGCACCGCCGACGATGCCGTTCTTCGGCTCTGCAATGATCGATGGGAAGTGCGGCAGGGCAGCAACGCCAAATTCGTTGTTGCGGGTCCGCATCGCGTTCGCGATCGATGCATGTCCACCTGACGACTGCAGGAGGATACCGCAGGTGCCTGCTTCAAACAGGGCTGCAGCATCGTTCGAGCGGCCGCCGTAACGGAACACGTTGTTGCGCGAGGCATCAATCAGCGTCTGCACCATCTGCGCGCGCTGAGCGTCAGCGAACGTCAGTTCGGTGGAAAGGCCACCGCGGCCGTTCGCTTCCGTGGCAAGCGGCAGGTCATGCAAAGCAGAGAACTGCTCGAGCATGATCCAGGCGAGCCATGTCGTGGTGAAACCACACTCGGCTGCATTGCGCTCGCGGATCTGGGTTGCGGCTGCAATCAGCTCGGGCCATGTGCGCGGGGGCTGTTCCGGGTTGAGGCCAGCCGCGCGGAAGATGTTCTTGTTGTAGAACATGACGGCGGTCGAGACGTTGAACGGCATTGAGTTCAGCGTGCCATCCGCGGCCGAGTAGTAGCTGCGGGCCGGGCCGATGAACTGGGCCGGGTCAAACGCCATGCCGGCGCGACGGAACACTTCCGACACCGGGATGGTTGCGCGCGGCAGACCGAACATGTCGCCGGTGCCAGCATCAAACATCTGCATGATGTGGGGCGGGTTGCCGGCGCGGAATGCTGCAAACGCCGCGGCGCGCTGCTCTGGGTACTGACCCCGGAACGAAACGTTGGCGGTGACGGTCTGCTGGGACTCGTTGAATTCACGTGCCAGGCCCAAAATCTGTTCCTGGGCCGGGCCGGTGACGCCGATCCACATATCAATCGTGGTGCGTGTCTGGGCCGATGCGGTGAAGGTAAGGGCTGCGAGCGTGGCGGCTGTGGCCACACCCTTCAGCAGGGTACGTCTGATCATTGTGTCCTCTCCCGTTTGTGGGGTGCCTTCCGCCCGGAGGGGTCGGAGGCGACGGCTGTCCTTCGACATGTCCCGTGACCCTCACATGTAGAATTCATGACAGGATGATGACGTCAATCATATCCCACGGGTTTCCTCCAAAGAAATTGTCTTTCATGCCCTGGGCCAGCGCCTTGCAATCAATGCATGCACTGCGCGGGCGGCTTGCACCTCACCACCCTCCGGGCGGCCTGGCCGTGCGGACGGGGTCCAGGCAAACACATCGAAGTGGCCGTAGCTACCGGCCTTCTCGACAAACCGCTCCAGAAACAGGGCTGCCGTGACCGATCCAGCGAACGCTCCGGCGGAGACGTTGGACAGGTCGGCAACCTTGCTCTCGAGCATGGAGCGATAGGGCGACCAGAGTGGCATGCGCCACACGGGGTCCTGCAGACTGTCGGCAAGGGGAAGAAGCTGCGACGCCAGCTCTTCATCGCGCGTATAGAACGGCGGCAGATCAGGTCCGAGCGCCACACGTGCAGCCCCCGTCAGCGTGGCAAAATCAAGCAGCAATGCCGGGGCTTCCTCGTCGGCCAGCGCCAGCGCATCCGCCAGGATCAGCCGGCCTTCCGCATCGGTGTTGTTGATCTCGACGGTCAGACCCTTGCGGCTCTTCACGACGTCGCCCGGGCGCATGGCACGGCCCGAGGTCGCGTTCTCGACAATCGGGATCAGGACCCGCAACCGGACGGACAGGCCGGATTCCATCACGAGGCGCGCGGCGACCAGCGCGGCTGCGGCGCCGCCCATATCCTTTTTCATCAGGAGCATGCCGGCGGACGGCTTGATGTCGAGCCCGCCCGTGTCAAACACGACACCCTTGCCAACGAGTGTGACTTTGGGGTGGGCCGGATTGCCCCAGGTGATGTCAACAAGGCACGGCGGGCGCTCCGAGCCATGCCCGACAGCATGGATCAACGGGAAGCCCTGCTCGCGCAGCGCATCGCCGGAAATCACTTCGACCGCAGCACCCATCCGTCGCGCCAGCGCGACAGCCTCGCCCGCAAGCTCTGCTGGCCCCAGATCATTGGCCGGTGTGTTCACGAGGTCGCGGCCCCACGCCACGGCATCGACGGTGCAGCGCAGCTGCTCAAGATCAACGGAAGGCGGTGCGACGAAGCGAACGCTGCGCAAGGGGCCTTCGGCCTTGCGGTAGCGCTCAAAGCGATAGGTCTGCAGCGCAAGGCCAAGCAGCGTGACGTCTGGCTGGGCAAGGGCGCTCTCAAACACGTAGTCGCCCGAGGGCAGGCCTGTTGCCAACCGGGCAAGCCCGAACGGCGTCTGATCAGAGCCAGACTTGCCAATGCCATAGGCGACCGAGGTCAACCCGCCCGCGCCATCCTGCACCAGCAGGATCTGGCCAAAATGGCCCTCAAAGCCGGTTGCTTTGGCCGTGTTGCGGGCAACCGGGCCCAGCTCGGCAAGGAGCGGCTCAACCCCTTCGATATGAACGAGACGCACGGGCACCGCAAAGGGGCTGTCGGTTCGCGCAATGAGGCAATCGCTGAGGGGCAAGGGCAACTCCAGGGGCTTTGAGATGGATCATGACCGGGCCTCGCCGCGCCTGCAAGGCCGTCAGGCCTACAAGTCTTCGAAGCTTAACTGACGGTTAGGGTTAACCGAGTACGAAGAAGGCTGTTCGAAGATGTGGGGAGAAGCGTGATGGGCGGATGGCAGACAGGTCTGGTAAGTCGTGCCAGGCTTTTGGCAACTGTGGCCTTGCTCGCCAGTGGCCTCGCCGCCTGCACAACCGCGCGCCCGGCGCAGATGCCTCGCGGCGATGCCGGCGAGCTGCAAATGGCGCTCCAGTATTGGGCCGAACAGTATAACCGCACGCCCGGCGATCCGCGCGCTGCCTTCGCCTATTCCCGCGCGCTGATTGCATCAGGACAACGCGCGCAAGCAGTTGCCGTCTTGCAGCGCTCCTTGATTGCCAACCCGAATGATCGCTTCCTGCAAGGCGAACTCGGCAAGGCCTACGCATCAAATGGCCAATTCCAGGAAGCCATCGCCCTGTTCGAGCAGGCGCATTCGCCGGACCGCCCGGATTGGCGCATTCTCTCGGCGCATGGCGCGGTGATGGACCAGGTCGGTCGCCCGCAGGACGCGCGCCGCATGTATCAGCAGGCGCTGACGCTCGCACCAGGCGAGCCGGCCGTCCTGTCAAACCTTGGAATGTCGCACGCGCTGACAGGTGAACTTCCAACCGCCGAGCAGCATTTGCGCCAGGCAGCCGCGTCCACACGCGCAGAAGCCCGCGTCCGCCAGAACCTCGCGCTTGTGGTTGGCATGCAGGGTCGTCTGGGTGAAGCCGAGCAGATCGCGCGTGGCCCAGGCTCCTCGCCAACAGCCGAACAGGATGTCGCTGCGTTGCGCCAGATGCTGCGCCAGCCTTCAACTCAAACCGCACGCGCCCAGGCGCCTGCCGTACCTCAGGTCGCAGCGCGGACGCCGACGCTCCTGCCGGGTCAAGCCGCCCGCGCTCAGGCCATTGCGACGACAGCACCCAGCCGGCCCATGCCGCCCGCCGGCAACGTTGCGACAGCGCCGCGCCGCTAGGCCTCGGAAACCTACAGGATCAAGCGCGAGACCATTGTCCTGGTCTCGCTTGCCGTGAAGCCTGATCCGTATCCGGTTCGCCTGAACCGGATACGTCCGGTCAGTGACCGAGACCCTTCACGATCTCTTCGGTGACCTTCTTCGCATCGCCAAACAGCATCATCGTGTTGTCGCGGAAGAACAGTTCGTTCTCGACGCCGGCATAGCCTGAGCCCATGCCGCGCTTGATGAACAGGACGGTCTTTGCCCGCTCCACATCAAGGATCGGCATGCCATAGATGGCTGAGGTCGGGTCGTTCTTGGCCGCCGGGTTGGTCACGTCGTTCGCGCCAATCACATACGCGACGTCCGCCTGCCCGAACTCCGAGTTGATGTCCTCAAGCTCGAAGACCTCATCATAAGGCACATTGGCCTCGGCGAGCAGCACGTTCATGTGGCCAGGCATGCGGCCTGCGACCGGATGGATGGCGTACTTCACGTCGACGCCTTCCTTCTTCAGGAGATCGCCCATTTCGCGCAGCGCATGCTGCGCCTGGGCGACCGCCATGCCGTAACCTGGCACGACGATGACCTTCTGGGCGTTCTTCATGATGTAGGCGGCGTCTTCAGCCGAGCCGATCTTGACCGGACGGGTCTCCTTGGCACCTGCAGCCGGGCCCGCGGTTTCGCCGCCAAAGCCACCGAGAATGACCGAGATGAAGCTGCGGTTCATGCCCTTGCACATGATGTAGGACAGGATCGCACCGGACGAGCCAACCAGGGCGCCAACGATGATCAGCGCCGTATTGCCGAGCGTGAAGCCAATGCCCGCCGCAGCCCAACCCGAATAGGAGTTCAGCATCGACACGACCACGGGCATATCCGCGCCACCGATCGGTACGATGATCAGCACGCCCAGGACAAGCGACAGGATCACGATCATCCAGAACACCGTGTAGCTTTCGGTGCGGATGAAGATCAGGAGCAGGAGCACCAGCAAGATGCCGAGGCCCGCATTGATCTGATGGCGCATGGGCAGCATGATCGGCTTGCCCGACATGCGGCCATCAAGCTTGAGGAACGCGATCACGGAGCCTGTGAAGGTGAGCGCACCAATGGCGGCACCAAGACCCATTTCGAACAGGGACAGGCCCTTGATCTGTCCAGGGTTGCCAAGATCCATCGCTTGCGGCGCGTAAAGCGCGGCTGCAGCAACAAACACGGCAGCAAGGCCGACAAGGCTGTGGAACGCAGCGACAAGCTGCGGCATCGCGGTCATCGGGACGCGCTGCGCCATCACGGCGCCAATGGCGCCGCCAATGCCGATGCCGCCGATCAGCAGCAGCCATGAGCCAAAATCAGCCGGCGGGTGGTAGAGCAGCGTGGTCACGACGGCGATACCCATGCCGATCATGCCGAACGTATTGCCCTGACGCGATGTGGCCGGGCTCGACAGTCCGCGCAGGCTCAGAATGAACAGAACCGCAGCAACGAGATACAAAAGGGCGACGACATTAGCGTTCAACACGGTGTCAGCCCTTTTTCTTGTACATGGCCAGCATGCGCTGGGTGACGAGGAAGCCACCGAAGATGTTTACGGAGGCCATCACGAGGGCAATGAACCCGAAGATGCGCGCCCACCAGGACCCGCCGTCGACAGCGCCTGCAACCGAGACACTCACGGCGAGAAGCGCACCAACCACGATCACGGACGAAATCGCGTTCGTGACCGACATGAGCGGCGTATGCAGCGCAGGCGTCACGGACCAGACCACGTAATAGCCAACGAAGATGGCCATGACGAAGATCGCGAAACGAAACACGGTGGGGTCAATGGCGCCACCGGACGCTGCATGCGCCACAGCGCCGGCGCCGGCTGCGATCTGTTCAAGATTAGCCACAGCGGCGGCTGCCTGATCGGCGGCGGCGCGGGCGGCCTGGGCAGCTGCGCGTGCCTGCTCAAGGGCCTGCTGGGGTGTGAGGTTCGCTATCATTGTCGCTCCTCAGGATGCTGATTTTGATTTCGAAGCACGCTTTGGCGCTTCGGCAACAGATGTATCGGCAGGCTCTTCAGCGGCAACCGGCTCTTTGGGCTGGAAGTTCGGGTGCACAACCGCACCGTCCCTGGTCAGCAAAATGGCCTTCACCAGCTCATCATCCCACGGAACCGCAAACGCCTTGGTCTTCTTGTCGAAGAACATCTCGACAAAGGCATAGAGGTTCTTGGCGTAGAGCAGCGAGGACGAGGCCGCGAGACGGCCTGGCATGTTGTTGTGGCCAACAATCTTGACGCCGTTCGCGGTTGTGACGACCTCGCCGAGCTTGGCACCTTCGATGTTGCCGCCGCGCTCAATGGCCAGATCAACCAGCACAGAGCCGGTCTTCATCGATGCCACCATCTCGGCAGACACGAGGCGCGGCGCGGGCCGGCCAGGAATCAGCGCAGTGGTGATGACAATGTCCTGCTTCTTGATGTGTTCGGCAACCAGCGCCGCCTGCTTGGCCTGATATTCAGCCGACATGGGCTTGGCATAGCCAGCGGCGGTTTCAGCCTGCTTGAACTCATCATCCTCAACCGCGACAAACTTCGCGCCCAGGGATTCAACCTGTTCTTTTGATGCCGGACGGACATCGGTTGCGGTCACAACGGCACCGAGGCGGCGCGCGGTTGCAATCGCCTGAAGCCCCGCAACACCCGCACCCATAATGAAGATCTTCGTGGCAGGCACGGTTCCGGCCGCCGTCATCATCATGGGGAACGCGCGGCCATACTCGGCAGAGGCATCGATCACAGAGCGATAGCCAGCGAGATTGGCCTGCGATGACAGCACGTCCATGACCTGAGCGCGCGTGATTCGCGGCATCAGTTCCATCGCGAAGCTCGAAAGCCCGGCCTTGGCCATGGCAGCAAGCGCTGCGTCCGCACCATACGGATCCATGATCGCCACAACGATCGCACCAGGCTTCATCGCCTTGGTTTCTGCTGCGTTCGGACGGCGAACCTTCAGCACAATGTCGGCTGTCTTCAAAACCGACGTGCCGATCTCGGCACCCGCTGCGACATAGTCAGCATCGGTAATGCCGGAGGCAAGCCCTGCGCCGGCCTCGACCAGCACCTTGGCACCGAGCGCAGAAAAGCGCTTCACAGTGTCAGGACTGGCGGCAACGCGGCTTTCAATCGGGTCGGTTTCGCGCGGGACTGCGATCAGCATGGTCGGCCCCCTTCACATGAGCGGGTTAAAGGCGGGACGTCAGGCGGCCGAGTTGCGGTTGATCGCCAGGACGACCACACACACCACGAGTGTCGAAAGAGCAAGCAGGATCGCTGTCACCGGCCAGCCGATGTAAACCAACAGGAGCGACAGCAGTGCAATGACACAACCAATCGAGGCGACTTTCGTCAGCATCAGGAAGCCACTGTAGGTGTCTTCATGCGCGCTGTAGTCCATTGCGCTCTTGTTCGGGTCAGTTGAGACGTAGTGCGGTTCGCCAGCCATCAGCCAAGCTCTCATCGGTTCGGGGAAGATATGGAGCGACTAGCCCAATTCCAGCAACAGTTCAACGCCATGGCCGACATTCCACCGCCAACCCATCAGCTATGTGACAGGCCAGCCGCCTCGAACGCCTCGGCTTGACGAACTGCAAGCCCCTCGGTCGGGAATTCAGCAATGGTCTGGTTGAAAAGTTCGTAGAAATTGAGCTCTGCCTTGAGGTGCAGGAACACAGCTCCAAGCCCGATCGCTGCGCGGTCCATGAAGACAAATTCCCGGGGGACCGTCACAGGCCCCTTTTCCTTGAGCGCCTTGTGCACCGAGAACGCTTCGCGCCGGCCATATTCGCCCGGCGCAATGCCGTCTGCGATTGTGCGCACGCGATTGTCGAGGAGCGGACCGTAGATGAACCGCGCCCAGATGTTGAGGATTTCAATCAGTTCCCGCTTCAGCCCCTTGAAGCCCCAGGTCTCATAGGCAGAAACCACCTGAGCCTCATTGTCGTCGCGCAGTCCTTCGTAAAGGTCGAGCACGGCTCGCACAAAACGCGGCGTAAACAGCCGGATGCAGCCATAGTCGAGAAGATTGATGCCGGTCGGCTCGCCGCCCGACTGAAACACCGTGTAGTTGCCAAGGTGCGGATCGCCATGGATCACACCAACCCGCATGAAGGGCATCCACCACGCGCGGAACATGGCGCGCGCCAGCCGGTTGCGCACATCCGCATCCGCCTCGAAGTAGCCAGCGATCCTGTCGCCCTCAAGCCAGGTCATGCTGAGAAGGCGGCCAGTCGACAGCTCCGGCAGAACGCCGGGGACACGAACATCGGGGTCGCCGGCAAAAATTCCGGCATAGAGCGCGATGTGCCGCGCCTCGCGCAGGTAATCGAGCTCCTCGCGCACGCGCTCGCCGATTTCGCCTTGAATCTCGCGCGTGTCGATCGCGCGGTCCATCCGCCTGTGAAGTGAAAACACGAACTCAAGCTGCTTGATATCGGCCTCAACCGCAGACTGCATGTCCGGGTACTGAAGCTTCACGGCAAGGGCTCGCCCATCATTTGCGACCGCGCGATGGACCTGACCGAGCGACGCCGCAGCCGCCGGCTGGTGTTCGAAACTGCGGAAGCGCTTTTCCCAATCCGCGCCAAGCTCGGCGATCATGCGCCGCTTGACGAACGCCCAGCCCATGGGTGGCGCCTCGGACTGCAGCTTGCGCAGCTCTTCGGCGTACTCAGGCGGCAAGGCGTCGGGCACGGTCGCAAGAAGCTGCGCGACCTTCATGATCGGCCCCTTCAGATTGCCAAGGGCAA
>JAIYEB010000168.1 GCA_027487195.1 Hyphomicrobiales bacterium
GCCTGAGGGTGGATGGCAATGCAAAGCTTGCCTGGCTGCCGCAGGAAACCATTCTGTTCGAAGAATCCAGGCTTGATCGACGGCTTGAGATCGACCTTGAACCAGGCGCCGAGCTGCTCGCAGCTGAAACCGTGATCTTTGGCAGAACCGCACGCGGCGAGAGACTTCGCTCGGTTCAAATCCGCGACAGCTGGCGCGTGCGCCAATCCGGACAGCTGATTTACGCTGACACATTTGCGCTGGACGGCAATGCTGAGGAAAAGCTGTCGCGCCGCGCGAGTGCCGGCGGGGCGGTCTCAGCTGCAACCCTGTTCTTGATGCGCGAGAACGCTGGCGGCGAGATCGATGCCGTGCGCGATCTGCTGGCCCTGTCGCCTGGCGTTGAGGCCGGCGCCAGCGCGTGGAACGGATTTTTGATCGTGCGCCTTCTATCCGGCGACGCAAAACTGCTGCGCGATCTCCTGATGACGGTGGCGATCCACCTCTCGGGCCGGCCCATGCCACGGGTCTGGCGCTGCTAGGCCAGGGGCTTTTCTTGCGCATATCCGGTCGCCCATCTCGCGCGCTCAGCAGGAAGGCGGGAAACGACCTGCCCAAAGGTTCGACATTTCGAGGCCTCGACGCAAACGCTTTCGTCGCGGATGATAGGGCCATGACAAGGGGTGCGAGATGAATCTATCGCCGCGTGAAAAGGACAAGCTTTTGATTGCCATGGCGGCGATCGTCGCCAGAAAGCGGCTCGAGCGTGGCGTCAAGCTCAACTACCCCGAAGCGATTGCGCTCATTACCGACTTCGTAGTCGAGGGCGCACGCGACGGGCGCGCCGTTGCCGACCTGATGGAGGCCGGTGCGCACGTTGTCACCCGAGCCCAGGTCATGGACGGCATTGCCGAGATGATCCACGACGTGCAGGTCGAGGCAACCTTTCCGGACGGCACAAAGCTTGTCACGGTCCATGAGCCAATCCGGTGATGCGTCTTGCCGCTGCAGCCCTGGTTCTGTGCGCTCTCAGTGTGCCAGCACGTGCACATGATGAGGCCCTGACCTCGGCAGCACCGGATGTGAGAGACGGCTGGATCGAGCTTGGCCGGCGTATCCATGGCGGTTTTGGCTCGCTGATCGCGCTTGGCATCAGGCTTGGCTTTGATGCTTCCTTGCGCACCGGCGGGCGGGTTCGCGAATTCGATGTCACCTATTTTGAAGGGCCCGGATCACCCTGCCCTTGCGTGGTTGATGGGATCATGGCGGCATTGGCCGCTTCGCCCGGTCAGCGCACGCTGCGGGTCTCCTCTGAACCAGCACCCGCAGGCGCACTTGCCCGCGTCCTCGTGCGCCACAGACCGTCGGGCGCGCTGATCGAATACACGATCCCCATGGCTGCATTGCCGGGTCTTGGCGCCGTCAATCGCGCGCCGCCGGAGGAGCGCTGGGACTATGTCATGCGCCAGCCGTTCGAGACCCTGTTTGAAGTTGCCGTGCTTGAAGGCACCACAGTGCCACTCACGCCCCACATGACACCTTCCGAAGGAGCACCGCGATGATCCCCGGCGAAATCATGCCACTTGATGGCGAGATCGAACTCAACGCCAACCAGCCAAAGGTAACGCTTTCCGTTGCCAACACGGGCGACCGGCCTGTCCAGATCGGCAGCCACTACCACTTCTTCGAAACGAACCCGGCTCTGTCCTTCGAGCGCGACAAGGCCAGGGGCATGCGTCTTGATATTCCCGCAGGCACCGCTGTGCGCTTTGAGCCCGGACAGGCGCGCGATGTGACGCTTGTGCCCTACCGGGGCGACCGCAAGGTCTATGGCTTCCGGCAATCCGTCATGGGGAAGCTCTGACGATATGCCGGCCTCCGCAAACGACAGTCAGTCCAGCGACATCACGTCGTTTTTCACGAGCCTTGACGGATCGTCCCGCTGTGTCGTCGGCCAGCGGCAAAGAGACAACCCCTTTAACACGCGTGCCGGGAGCTCCCCCGGCTTTTCAACCGTTCCCGCCTGACAGAGGCCTGCCATGCCCTATCGTATCTCGCGCCACGCCTATGCCAGCATGTTCGGGCCAACCACGGGTGATCGTGTGCGGCTTGCCGACACCGACCTGATCATCGAGGTCGAGAAGGACTTCACCACCTATGGTGAGGAGGTGAAGTTTGGCGGCGGCAAGGTGATCCGCGACGGCATGGGCCAGTCCCAGCGCAGCCGGGCCGAAGGTGCGGTCGACACGGTCATCACCAACGCGCTGATCGTCGACTGGTGGGGGATCGTGAAGGCGGATGTGGGCCTGAAGGACGGCCGCATCGTTGGTATTGGCAAGGCCGGAAACCCCGACGTCCAGCCCGGCGTCGACATCATCATCGGGCCCGGCACGGAAGCTATCGCTGGCGAGGGCAAGATCCTGACAGCCGGCGGCATCGACACCCACATCCATTTCATCTGCCCCCAGCAAATCGAGGAAGCACTCGCTTCTGGCCTGACCACGATGCTTGGCGGGGGCACAGGCCCAGCGCATGGCACGACAGCGACGACATGCACGCCAGGCCCGTGGCACATCATGCGCATGCTGCAGGCAGCAGATTCCTTTCCCATGAACCTCGCCTTTTCGGGCAAGGGGAATGCCGCCCTGCCCGCTGCCCTCGTCGAGCAGGTCGAGGCCGGCGCCTGCGCGCTGAAGCTCCATGAGGATTGGGGCACAACGCCTGCAACGATCGACTGCGCCCTTTCGGTCGCGGATGACCATGACATTCAGGTCATGATCCATACCGACACGCTGAACGAGAGCGGTTTTGTCGATGACACCATCGCAGCGTTCAAGGGACGGACAATTCACTCCTTCCACACGGAAGGCGCCGGCGGCGGGCACGCACCGGACATCATCAAGGTTGCGGGGCTTCCAAACGTTATCCCGTCCTCGACCAACCCAACCATGCCCTACACGGTGAACACGCTGCCGGAGCATCTCGACATGCTCATGGTATGCCACCACCTCGATTCCTCGATCCCCGAGGATGTGGCCTTTGCCGAAAGCCGGATCCGCAAGGAGACGATTGCGGCTGAAGACATCCTGCACGACATGGGCGCGCTTTCGGTGATGGCTTCTGACAGTCAGGCCATGGGTCGCGTAGGCGAGGTGATCCTCAGAACCTTCCAGACCGCACACAAGATGAAGGCCCAGCGCGGCAAACTGCCCGAGGACGCGCTTGGCAACGATAACTTCCGTGTCAGGCGCTACATCGCCAAGGTCACCATCAACCCTGCGCTGGCGCACGGCATGGCCAAGCACATCGGCTCGGTCGAGGTTGGCAAGCTCGCGGATCTCGTGCTGTGGAACCCCGCCTTCTTCGGCGTGAAGCCCGACATGGTGTTGAAATGCGGCATGATTGCCATGGCGCCCATGGGCGATCCAAACGCCTCGATCCCAACCCCGCAGCCCGTGCATTTCAGGCCGATGTTTGGTGCCTATGGACGCGCGCGCACCCAGTCCCGGGTCACGTTCGTCTCCCAGGCCGCCTTCGCCAAGGGCGTTCACAAGAGCTATGGCCTCGAGTCCATGATCCTGCCGGTGGAGAACGTCCGCGGTGGGCTCACGAAAGCGTCGATGAAGCTCAATGCCGCGCTCCCGCGCATCGAGGTTGATCCCGAGACCTATGAAGTGCGCGCCGACGGTGTGCTGCTCACATGCGCGCCAGCCACCGTTCTGCCCATGGCACAACGCTACTTCATGTTCTGAAACGACAGAATGTCTCCACTCCCAGAGGGTTCTCGATAATGCTGCGCGCCACCCGCGTTCATGGCCACCTCCATGGCTCTCCTGCTGACATTGTCGTGCTCGATCATGACGCGCGCCACCGCCGGCGCATGGCCATGACAGGCCAGAACGGCTTGTCCTTCCTGCTTGATCTTGCTGAAACCGAAGTCATTCGGGATGGCGCAGCGCTGATCCTTGAAGACGGGCGCGAGGTGTTGGTCGAGGCAGCCGCTGAGCCATTGGCAGAGCTCACCCCCTCAGATCCGGCCCATGCGATCCGCCTCGCCTGGCATCTCGGAAATCGTCACCTGCCGACAATGTTCGATGGTGGCGCGATCCTGATCCGCCGCGATCACGTGATCGAGGCCATGGCCCTTGGCCTTGGGGCCTCGGTGCGCCATGTCCTGCGCCCGTTCGATCCGGAAAGCGGAGCCTATGCTGCCGGCGGACACGGTCATGGCCATAGTCACGGGCATCATTCCCACGATCACGACCATGATCACCACCATGACCATGAGCACTGACGCATCTGATGGCATGCTCACGCTTCTGGCGTGGTTGTCCCCGGCCTTTCCTGTCGGCGCGTTTTCCTATTCACATGGGCTAGAATGGGCCATCGAGACCGGAGACATTACGGATCTTGCGAGCCTTGTGGCCTGGGTTGGCGATGTTCTCGAGGCTGGCACAGGCCTCGTTGATGCGACCATTCTCCATGCCGCGATGACGCTGAATGATGCCGACCTTCGCGATCTCGCAGAACTGGCTGCAGCACTTCATCCAACGCGCGAGCGGCGCATGGAGAGTCTGAATCAGGGCCGCGCCTTCCTTGATACGGTGTCAGCCGCCTGGCCAGCCCCGGGTCTTGATAGGCTCGCCCGCGTGTGGGACGGGCCTGTCGCCTATCCGCTGGCGGTTGCGATGGCGGCCCGCGCTCATGGGATCGACGCTCGGCTCGTTGTCCCGGCCTATCTCCAGGCGTTTGCAGCCAATCTCGTGTCCGCTGCCGTACGCCTTGTTCCCCTGGGGCAGACTGACGGCCAGCGCGCAGTGGAGAAGCTGTTGCCGCTGATCAGGCGTGTTGCGGCTGAGGCCAGAACCCTGTCGCCTGAGACCGTGGGCGGCGCGTGCCTCAGGTCTGATATCGCCTCCATGCGCCATGAGACGCAGTACACAAGGCTGTTCCGCAGCTAGCGCATGGTGTTAGGTATCCGCCTCATGCGTTGCAAAGCCGCGCATTTTCCCCTCTTCTGACCGGCCAGAGAAACTGGCTCGACCCTTGCGGAGTAATTCATGCCTTCACCCCATGGCCCGCTTCGCGTGGGCGTCGGCGGCCCGGTCGGTTCGGGCAAGACGGCCCTGATGGACGTTCTGTGCAAAGCGCTGAGCCAGCGTTTTGAGGTCGCGGCGATTACGAACGACATTTACACCAAATGGGATGCCGAGTTCCTGACCCGCTCTGGCGCATTGCCGGCAGAGCGCATCATGGGCGTCGAAACCGGGGGCTGTCCACATACCGCGATCCGGGAAGATGCTTCGATCAATCTCGCGGCTGTCGCCGAGATGCGCCAGCGGTTTCCCATGCTCGATCTGATCTTGATCGAATCCGGCGGCGACAATCTGGCGGCGACCTTCTCGCCGGAACTGGCTGATCTGACGATCTACGTGATTGATGTGGCCGCCGGCGACAAGATCCCCTCGAAAGGCGGTCCCGGCATTACGCGCTCCGACCTTCTCGTGATCAACAAGACCGATCTGGCGCCCTTTGTCGGCGCTGACCTTGGCAAGATGGACGTGGATGCAACGCGGATGCGTCAAGGCAGGCCGCATCAGTTCACGAATATCCGCAGCGGTGAAGGCACCTCGGTCGTTGCCGATTTCATCATCGCCAAGGGTGGCCTCTCGAACTGAGGACAGCGCAGGAAAGCTCTGGCGCATCGCGACGTTCATGATATGAACGCGCCCGACCATGACCGACGCAGCCGCACTTGATCGCCGCAGGAAGCCCAAGGCCGAGCCAGAAATGGTTGCGGCCCCGCGCGGCGATGACACCATCATGCTCGGCGTTCTCTCGTCGATCGAAGCGGAGCCGCATGTCTCGCAGCGCTCCATGTCCTCGCGCATGGGCGTAGCCCTTGGTCTGACCAACGCCTATCTCAAGCGCTGCGTCACCAAGGGATGGGTCAAGATCCAGGCCGTCCCGCGCCGGCGTTATGCCTATTACCTGACCCCCCAGGGCTTTGCGGAAAAGGCGCGGTTGAGCGGTGAGTATCTCGCCTCTTCGCTCCAGTTTTTCCGCCGGGCCCGCGCGGACATTGCCGACACGCTGAAGCGCTTCGACCATGAGGGCCGCCGCCGTGTCGTGCTCGCCGGCCGTTCTGACCTGGCCGAGATCGCGATCCTTTCGGCTGAGGGCCAGAACGTGCGCCTTGTCGCGGTGCTTGATGAAACTGCGCTGCCCGGCGAGGTGTTTCACGGCGTTGCCATGGCCAGCGATGTCGCCGCGCTGCCGCCGTTTGACGTGGTTTTGATTACGGCAACCGAGCGGGCGGACAAGCTCAACGCCGATCTGTCGCAGCGCCTTGGCGCGGACCGGGTCGTGACCCCGCGTATCACGCGCTTTATCGGCGGCAGCGCATGACGGGCGAACTCAACTGGTATGTGGTACTCACCCAGCCCCGGCGCGAACACATGGCGGCTGAGCATCTCGCGCGCCAGGGCTTTGCCGCCTATGTCCCCTGTTACGCCCGCACGCGCCGCCATGCGCGCAAGATCGAGACCATCGCCGCCCCCCTGTTTCCGCGCTACGTGTTCGTGGCGTTCGATGTCGCCGATCCGGCCTGGCGCGCAGTGCGCTCAACCCGTGGCGTGATCGATCTCGTGCGCTCAGGCCTCGCGCCAGCCCATGTGCCGACCTGGGTTATCGAAGGCCTGAAGTCGCGCGAGCGCGCCGATGGGATGATTGAGATTGGCGATCAGCTTGCGCTGAAACCGGGCGACACGATCCGCATCACGGACGGACCGTTTCGCGAGCAAACCGCCCTGTTTGACCGGCTGGATGATGATGGGCGCGTGCTGGCCCTGCTCTCGATCCTCGGCAAGGATGTGTCGGTCCCGATCGCCCTTGCCAACGTGGACGTGGCGTCCTGATGGCAAACACGCTCGGCAACCTCGGGGTTTATCTGCGTGCCGCGCGCGAAATGCCGCTGTCCGAATTCGTTGCACGGGCAGCCACCCGCATTCCCGGCCTGGACGGTCCGTGGCTGCGCCGCAAGATCGCGCTTGCAGATGCCAAGGGAACCGATGCGTCACGCATGTCAGGCTTCCTGGACCGGCTCGAGGCCCTCGCACTTGAGCACACCGGCCGTGGTCTCGGCATTCCCGGCGCGCGTGTTCTGGAAGTCGGGTGCGGGCCGCTGGCCGGTTTCGCGCCCATGCTGTTTCAGCGTGGCGCAACGTCAGTCACGGCCATCGAGCCAGACTGGAATAGTGCGTTGTTTCAGCACCGCAACGTTGATGACGTGTATCTTGCGCGGGTCGCAGCCCATCTTGGCGCACCAACAACCGCCGCTTCGTTGCGCCAGCGCCTTGATCGCGATCTCACGGTTTTGAAATCAGGCCTTGAGAACGCACCGACCGAAGGGCCGTTTGATCTGAGCCTGTCGCAGTCCTGCCTCGAACATGTCCGCGATCTTGAGGCATCAGCCCTGACGTTGAAGCGTGTTCTGGCGCAAGGCGCGCGCCAGGCGCATCTCGTCAACTTCGGCAATCACCGAAAGCGCGACCATCCGTTTGAGACCATCTACGAAATGCCGCCGGAGGCCTATCACGCGCGCTTTGGCCGCCACATCAATCTCGGCCGCCCGCCCGATGTCGCACGCGCCTTTGCGGCAGCCGGCCTTGATGTCATGGTGATCCCGGTTGATCGGAATGAGGCGAGCCTCGCCAACGTTGCGCTCCATCCCTGGTGGGCTGAGCGCTACAGCCGCGAGGAACTCGCCATTCGCACCGCCATTGTCTTATCGAGGACCTGACCATTGAGTGAACTGACGCTCTATGAGCGATTTGTGAAGCGAAAAGGCCGGGCCGTTCGCGCCGACTTCGAGGCCGAGATCATTCGTCGCGCCGAGGGCAAGTCCGTTGCGCTCTCCCGGGACTTCTTCTTTCATATGAACCCGCTGTTTGAGCCGGCAAAGGCGCTTCAGTACACAACCGGGCGCTACGAGGCAGTCTACGACTATCTCAATGCCAACCCCGTCAAATCGGTTCTGGAGATCGGCTGCGCGCAGGGCCTATCGACCTGGCTGATGTGGCGTCCGGGCATGGAGGTCGTTGGGCTGGAGATTTCGCCGGAGCGCAC
>JAIYEB010000371.1 GCA_027487195.1 Hyphomicrobiales bacterium
CGCTCGCCCCAGTTGGACAGGCGCACGATGATGATCGCGGCATTGACGGGTGCAGGGCGCGACAGGCCGGGCGCGATGATCGAGAGATAGGACGAGATGATGCCCTGATCGCGATAGGGGTTCAGGATGCTCTCGACCTCCTTCACGCGCTCGCGGGTATAGCTCAGAGAGGAGCCTTCCGGCGCGCTGACGGAGACAAGGATCGTGCCTCGATCTTCGACAGGTGCAAATTCCTTGGGGATCAAGACGAACAGCTGCACGGCCAGGAACGAGACAAACGCGCCCGTGGCAATCACGATCAATGGCGCAGCCAGCGCACCGCGCAGCAGCCAGCGATAGCCCTTCTGCATTCCGACGAAGAAGGGCTCGGTCCAATGGTGGATCTTGCCATGGTGCGATGACAGAAGCTTGGAACACAGCATCGGCGTCAGCGTGCGTGCGACCACGCCCGAGAAGCCAATGGAGGCGGCAAGCGTTATGCCGAATTCGCGGAACAGGCGTCCGGTCTCGCCATCCATGAAGGCGATGGGAATGAAGACCGACATCAAGGTGATCGTGGTCGCGATCACGGCGAAGGCAATCTCGCGCGCGCCAAGGAATGAGGCGAGCAGGGGCGGCTCGCCTTCTTCAATTCTGCGATGGACGTTTTCGACCTCGACAATGGCGTCGTCGACAACAATGCCGACCGCAAGCACGATTGCCAGCAATGTCAGCGTGTTGATCGAGAAGCCGAACGCCCAGAGCACGATGAACGTCGGAATGATCGAGACCGGAATGGCAATCGCCGCCACGACCGTCGAGCGCCACGACCGCAGGAAGATCATGATGACGAGAATGACGAGCGCAATGCCTTCCGCGAGCACAACAAGAACGCCCTTGATGGACGCGTTGATGAACACGGCTTCGTTGTAGAGAAGCTGCGCTTCCGTGCCTTCTGGCAGGACCTCGCGGATCTTCTCGAGTTCGGCCACAACGCCGTTGGCAACCGACAATGTGTTGGCGGTCGCCTGGCGGATGATGCCAAGGCCGATTGCGGTTGTTCCGCTGGTGAAGAATTCGAAGCGCTCATCCTCGGCAGCAACGACAACGCGCGCCACTTCGCCAAGGCGAACGAGGTAGCCGTTGCGATTGGAAATCACGATGGCTTCAAACTGACGACGATCCGACAGCTTCGAGTCCGTCTTCACGGTCAATTCGCGCTGCATGGAGGTCAGTCGACCGCCGGGCAGGTCAACATTCTGGCGACGGATGGCCGCTTCAACGTCGGTCACTGTCAGCCCACGTGCGGCGAGCGCCTGGCGATCGATCTGAACGCGCAGGGCAAAGCGCCGCTCACCACCGACATTGACGTTGGCAACGCCCGGCACCGTCGCAATACGGTCAACGACGTTACGGCGCAGGAAGTCGGTCAACTCCATGGAGTCGAGATTGCGCGACGTGATGCCAATCCACATGATCGCCTGTGCGTTGGCGTCAACACGCGCAATGACGGGCGGATCCACGCCTTGCGGCAAGCGCGCCGCGACACGGGCCACGCGGTCGCGCACATCGGCCGCCGCCGCATCCGGGTCGCGGCTGACATTGAATTCAACCGTGATCTGCGAGCGATCATTCTGGCTTTGGGATGTAATCTGCCGGATGCCTTCAATGCCGGCGATTGCGCGTTCGACAACTTCCGTAACGCGGTTCTCGACAACTTCGTTCGCTGCACCCCGATAGGCCGTCGTGACCGAAACCACCGGCGGATCTGTTGCCGGAAACTCGCGAACGGGAAGCCCGATCAGCGACGCGATGCCTGCGACGCACAAAAGCAGCGAAAACACGCTGGCAAAGACCGGGCGGCGGATGGAGACGTCTGAGAGCTGCATCTTGGTTCTCTCTATCCGTCAGCGCGTCTGGGTCGCAGGTGGTGTGGCCGGAGCCTGCGCCTGCGGAACCGGTACTGGGCCAGGGGCAGCCGCTGCGGGGGCAGCCGCGGCAGGTGCTGCGCCTGCGGGAGCTGCAGCGCCCGGGGGACGCGGTCCTCCGCCAGGAGGCCCACCGGCCGGTGGGCCGCCCTGGCCAAGCGGACGGGCGGTCACCTGCATGCCCTGCCTGACGCGTTGCACGCCGCGCACGACGACCATTTCGCCGGCTGTAACGCCGTTCAAAACCTCGACGCGGCCTTCAAGCCGCTGGCCAAGTTCGAGGACCCGGCGCTCGACGCGCCCTTCGCGAACGACGAATGCGAGCTGTCTTGGCCCTTCACCGACAATGGCTTCCTCGGCAATCAGGAGCGCATTCTCGCGTGTGACCACCTGCAACCCGACATTCATGAACATGCCAGGGCGCAGCGCCATATCCGGATTGTCGATGATCGCTGTCAGGCGCACGCTGCGGGTCACTGTATCAATGCGCGTATCGATCACCTCGACCCGACCGTTGAAGGTCCGGTCACGGTGAGCAATCGTCTGGGCAGTAATGGGCGCACCAACGGCAATGCGGCTGATCAGCCCTTCCGGCACCTGGAAGTCGAGGCGAATGCGCACGAGATCATCAAGGGTCGTGACGGGAGTGCGTGGCTCGACCAGAGCGCCGACAGACACCTGACGCACACCTGTCCGTCCCGAAAACGGCGCATGGATCGACAGATCAGCAAGCCGGGCCTCAGCAGACCGCGCGCGTGCTTGCGCCGCCACGATGGCCGATTCTGCCGTACGCATTGTCATGGTCAGATCGGTGACCTGCGCTTCGGTGCCAGCGCCGGTCTGGCGGAGTTGGCGCGCACGCTCAAGCCTTTGGCCGGTCTCGTTGCGCTGGGCTTCAAGCTGCCCAACAGCAGCAACCGCTGCTTCAAAGTCCGCACGCCGTTCTGCCGCGTCAAGCCGCACGAGTTCCTGGCCGACTGTGACAAGCTGACCTTCGTTGAATGCCAAACGTTCGACGATTCCGGAGACCTTGGTTGTTATGACAACCGATTCATAAGCGCGCGTCGAGCCGACCGCCTCGGCTGTTTCGATGACCGTACCACGCGTGATGGGCGCGATCTCGACGATCGGCGCGCTACCAGCACCACCAGGGCCGCCGGGACCACCAGGACGCGGAGCGCCGGGTGCTGTGGCCGTTGCCGCCGCAGGTGTGCCGCCGAGGCCCGGGATGTAACCGCGGATTGTTTCCCACTGGGTATACCCACCATAGCCAAGGCCACCAACGACGCCAATGACGGCAAGCTGCAAGTACCAACGCATGGTTCACCTCGGAACAGCGCCGGAAAGGCGCGCCTTCAGATTTAAGTTAGATACGTGTTATTCTCTTGGCGGGATGTGACCTACCATAAAATTTAGAATGCTGAAGCCATATCACGCGCCTGTGACTGACCTCGACTTATTCACCTTAACCCCATGAAGGGTCATGGGAAAAGCGCGCTGATCCTTCGCAATGGTGTCTCCCCGCAGTCCAAGGTCCGGTCCAAAGTGCCGATTTGCGCATCAGGATGCACTGAACTGCCTAGAAATCGACCACAGTTCGCGCCCGGTCTGGGTTCGGTTCCCGCTACTGCGACAGCCAGAAATTCGGCTCCTCGCCCGTTCGTCCAAAAAAACCTCCTGATCAAGGCCTAGAACGTTCTTGACGTTTTTAGGTCGAAATGTAGATAATGTTTCTACAAAACGAGCAGGAGACAGGCATGTCCAACCCTTTCACGGACCATCCGCATCATGTCGGTGAAACCTACCTCCAGCACTTGCGCTTCGCGTCAGGCTTTGGCCTCAAGATGATCGGCGGCGGGCTCGCATGTTTCATGCACGGGCTGTTTCCGTTCCTGTTCAAGACGACAGGCAGCCGCACGATCCGCAGCCTTCATGACGTCATCACCGCGCCACGCGGTCACGCGCACAGCGCACCTGCGCCAATTCGCCAGGCCGCAGAATAGTCAGTTTTCGAGGCGGATCCCGAGGCTTTGCACGCGGTTTCCTTGCTGGATCGGCTTTTTCGCAGATATCACGCGCGAGTTGACGCCCATCCAGCTGATCTCAGATGACAGCCGCCCGTATTCGATTTTCGGACAACGATCCATCACGACCATGACGCCGGCGGCTTCCGCCTTGGCAGCCGCTGCATCGTTTCTGACGCCAAGCTGCATCCATATCACCTTGGGCAGGGGCGAGAGCGCGAGAGCCTCATCAACCACACCCATGGCGGCCTCGGCATTGCGGAACACATCGACCATGTCGATCGGGCCGGGCACTGCTGCAAGGGATGCATAGACCGGCAATCCAGCGATGGTTTGTCCCGCGAGGCCAGGATTGATCGGCAGGACCTCGTAGCCCTTCTCCGTCAGGTACTTGACGACAAAAAAGGAAGGCCGTGCAGGGTTGGCTGATGCGCCGACAATTGCGACACGTTTCACCGTCGCGAGGATCCGCCGGATGTAGGCCTCGGGATAGCTGTCATGGTTCATGTCTAGCGCCTCAGGGTTCGCACGAGTGTCGGGCCAAACGTGCGCGCAGCCACGAGCCCAAGGGCTGCGCCAATGGCCGCCGCTCCGGCCTGAACATAGAGCGACGTTGCGCCGAAGACGGTGGCGATCTCAACCGCAATCGAACCAAAGCATACCATGAACACGACCATGATCATCCGGTCGATCCAGGCTGGGCGTGGGCCGGCTTTGGGGGGCTTTGACGGGATCATGGTTGCGGCCAGTTTGGTGGGCGTTTGTTTGAAAATGCCGAGATGCCTGCTTCGGCTTCAGCCATAAGCATGTTCTCGACCATGACGGCGGCGCAATGGGCGTAGGCCTCATCAAGCGACATCTCAGCCTGGCGCGCAAACGCTTCCTTGCCAATCCTGACGACGCGGCCCGCACGCCCCGCAATCGACGCAGCCAATGACATGGTCTCGGTCATGAGATCGCCCAATGGGACCACACGATTGATCAGGCCCCAGCTCCGTGCGGTCTCGGCATCGATCATGTCGCCTGTCAGCAGCATTTCCATCGCTGCCTTGCGCGGCACATTGCGCGACAACGCAACCATGGGCGTTGAGCAAAACAAGCCAATGGAGACGCCGGGTGTACAAAACCGCGCGCCCTCGGCGGCAACGGCCAGATCGCAGGACGCCACAAGCTGAAGGCCCGCGGCGGTTGCAATGCCCTGCACCTCCGCAATGACGGGCTGGGGTTGGCGCACGATGCTGGTCATCAGGGCGGCACAGCGACCCATCACATCGGCAAAGGCTGCGCGGCCGCCATCAGGTTCGCTGCGGCGCGCCGTCATTTCCTTGAGGTCGTGGCCGGCGCAAAACACCGGCCCTTCTGCGGCAATCACAATGGCGCGGACCTCGCGGGACGTGCGGGCGACATCAAGGGCTGCCTGCAGTGCTGCCATCATCGCATCGGACAAGGCGTTGCGACTGTTCGGATTGGCAAGCGTCAGCCGCAACACGTTGCCGGAAAGGTGTTGCTTCAACAGCGGCTCAGCCATGCTGTCCGGAGCCGCCATCCCTAGTCCGCTCCTGCGATGGCCTTGAGGCGGGCCATGAACGGCCGCACGGCTTCGACATTGCCACCCGGCGGGCGCATCCGTTCGAGCTGGCGCATCTCATCCTCAAGCTCGGCATGCATGCGCTGGCGGTCTTCTGCCGAGAGGTTTCGATCTGCATCGATCTCGGCGCGCAGATTCGCGACCGTGTTGGCCATGTCCGAAAGCCCGCTGTCGGGATCGGCAAAGGCAGTTGCGCTCATCACGGCCTGAACCGTGCGTTCCCAGGTCTCGACGGTGTTGAAGCCGTGCTTTTCAAGAACGGCCTGGATCTCGGCACGCACGCGCGGCTCGCGGGCAAAGGTTGCAAACCCCTCGTCCGTGGGATCGACCGGCGGGCGTGCAGCAGCGCGTGACAGGCGCCGCATGAGCAGGCGCATCTCGTCGAATGCCGCGAGGAATCGGCGAACCGCGCTCTCATCAATGTCTATCGGGCGGCTTGGATCAAAAAACAGGGTGGACATCCGGGCTCCGGCGCGCTGAGTCGGGATCAGGTTTGTGCAAATCATATACGCCAAAAGAGAAGCCCATGTCCTCCTCCTCTGAGCGCCTGCCTGTCATGACTGCACAGGAGGTCGATGCCTATCTCGCAGAGGTGTTTCCGCAAATCAGCCTCGGCGGCAAGGCGCATAGCGTCATGTCCATCGGGCCCATGTCCGCAACCCTCAGGCTCGATGCCGGCGAGCGCCATCTCAGGCCCGGCGGAACAGTCTCAGGGCCGACGATGATGGAGCTCGCCGACCTCGCCCTCTACGTGGCCGTCCTTGGCATGATCGGCCCGGTCGCGCTGGCGGTCACGACAAACCTCTCGATCAACTTTCTGCGAAA
>JAIYEB010000039.1 GCA_027487195.1 Hyphomicrobiales bacterium
AACGAATCCAACGCCACCGAGGAAACCTCTCCATGTCAAAGACGACGAAGTCTGAAACACTCCTGTCCAGCGTGTCGCCATCGCGCCGCTCCCTGCTCGCTCTTGGCGCAGGTGCTGCGTCGTTTGCAGTGGCCGCACCGGCGCTCGGCCAGGCCCGCCAGCGCCTGACGATTGCAACCGGCGGCACAGGTGGCGTGTTCTTCCCCTATGGTGGTGGCCTTGCACGTATCCTGACCGAGAAGATGCCGAACACCCAGGCCACCGGCCAGGTCACCGGCGGCTCGGTCGACAACGTCAAGCTGCTTGCCCAGGGCGATGCTGACATCGGCTTTTCGACGCTCGATTCCGCCTATGATGGCCTGACCGGCACCGGAGCCTACGCCCGCGATGGTCGTCAGGAAGTTCGCGTTCTGGCGGTTTTGTACGATTCCTTCCTGCACGTTGTGGCCGACGGCCGCATTACGGAACTGACGAACATCGCGGCCATGCGCGGACGTCGTATTTCGGTCGGCTCTGCCGGGTCTTCAACCGAGTCGATCGCCGATCGCGTGATTGCTGCCTCCGGGCTCAACCACATGCGCGACATTACGCGGGACAATCTTGGCGTTGCCGAGTCCGCGAACGCGCTCAAGGACGGCAAGGTTGCCGCGTTCTTCTGGATCGGTGGCGTGCCGACCGCAGCCGTGCGTGATCTTGCGACATCTGGTTCGCCTCCGCTGCGCTTCATTCCTTCGCCGGCTGAGTTTGCCGCGCTCGAGCGTCAGTTCCCCGGCCTCTATCGTCCGTTCACCTTGCCGGCCAATGGCTACGCCGGCCAGACCGAAGCGGTTGCGGGCCTTGGTGTTGCCAACGTTCTCCTGGTGCCCGCGAATGCCCGTCCGGCACTCGTGACCTCGATCCTCGAGACGATGTTCGCCAACCTCGCCGATATTCAGGCGATCCACCCCGAAGCGCGCCGCCTGTCGCTTCAGGGCGCTGCCGTGAGGACTGCGGTTCCGCTTCATCCCGCAGCCGAGGCCTTCTATCGCTCGCGCGGCGTCTTGTAGGCACTTATAACACCCATTACGGGCTTGCTATTACGGGGCTGATCGGTGTTCGATCAGCTCCGTTCGTTTATGACATCACGCACATCAAGCGTGAGCGCAGGGTGGAACATTGGTATGACGAAACCGGCAACGGCACCTCCAGCAGCCAATGATGACAAGATCACGCTGTCGCAAGAGGAGCTCGACAAGCTCTCGTCCGATTCCGAGGGCGGCGCTGCGCGGCGCGCAACAGGGTTCGTCGGCTGGCTGACAGCCGTTTCGTGTTTCGCGATTTCGGCTTACGCGCTGTACTGGACGCAGTTTGCGATCAACACCACAACCTATCGCTCGAGCTTCCTTGCGATCTGCCTCGCGCTGGTCTTCATCCTCTACCCGATGCTCAAGATGCCGCCCGACGGCCGTATCCAGACGCGGATGCCGACCTGGGAGGAGCTGGCTGTCGGGCTCGTTTCCGCCGGGCTCATGCTCTATTTGATGTGGAGCCAGGGGATCTATCCGGGCGGCACTCCCCGCAACCAGAGCCCCTTTGCCTTCGGCCTCGCTGTTGTCGTCATCGCGTGTTTTGCGGCCTATCCCCTGATGGTGATGAACCGTACGGTCGCGCGGTTGCAGATTATCGATTGGGTATTTGTGGCGGTGGCGCTCTACACCTCCCTCTACCTCACCCTGAACATCGAAGAGTTCAAGACACGGGCCATGCGCCCGTCTGCCGACGAGTTGGTGCTTGGACTCGCGCTGATCATCCTGATCCTTGAAGCGACCCGCCGGACGGTTGGCTGGATCCTGCCGGCGATCACCATCCTGTTTCTGCTCTACGGCTATTACGGCTCGGGTTGGCTGATCCCCGACGCGCTGGAACATCGCGGGTTCTCGCTCTCCCGCATCATTGGCCAGAACTATCTGACCCTTGAGGGCATTCTCACAACGCCGATGGATGTGGCTGCGACCTTCATCATCCTGTTCACGGTCTACGGCGCGGTCCTTGATCGCGGTGGCGCCGGCAAGTTCTTCATCGACTGGGCCTTTGCGCTCTTTGGAAAGAACCCGGGCCCGGCAGCGCCTGGCCGCGCGGTTGTGGCGTCTGGCTTTTTGCTCGGGACAGTGTCCGGCTCGGGTGTGGCAACCACAGTGACTGTGGCCTCGCTCGCCTGGCCCATGCTCAAGAAGGCCGGTTACCCGCCAAATGTTGCGGGCGGCATGCTTTCAGCTGCCGGGATTGGCGCAACCCTGTCGCCGCCAACCCTGGGCGCAGCTGCGTTCATCATCGCCGAGTTCCTGGATATCGACTATCTCCAGGTCCTTATCTTCGCGATGATCCCGACCTTGCTCTACTACGTCTCCTGCTGGCTGATGACCGAGGCAGATTCACGCAAGCTTGGCATTCGCTCAACCCAGACAACCCAGCAAACGCTCTGGGCCATCACCTATATGGGCTGGTACCATTTCATATCGCTTGGCGCGATTGCGGTGCTTCTTGTCTTTGGCATGTCGTCGTTCATGGCGGTGTTCTGGTCCATCGCCATTGCCTTCGCCCTGTCGATGCTGCGTTCCGAATCCCGCCTCGTCACGATCCCGGCCTTTGTCTTCGGCATTGTCGCAGGCATTGCCGCAACCGCGTTCGGCTACACGGCAATCCCGCGCAGCCTTGACCTGCATGAGCTCTTCGATGGCCGCGTCTCTGTCGGCGTTTTCTGGGGCATGGCCGCTGCCTTGCTGTTCTCCGGCATCCAGTGGCTTTTGCAAAAGCGCGCCGGACGCACGCCTGATGCAGATACATCGCGGCTCATCGAGGGCCTGACCGATGGCGCGCGCTCAACCCTTGGCATTGTCGCAACCTGCGCCTGCGCCGGGATCATCGTTTCGATTGTCAACCTGTCCGGCATTGGCCAGACCATTTCGACGATCATCGTCTCATGGGGCGCTGGAAACACCTTGCTGATCCTGCTCATGGCCGCGTTTGCCATGTGGATCCTCGGGCTGTCTGTGCCCGTGACAGCGAGCTACATCATCGCCGCCGTCATGCTCGTGCCGGCCCTGGTGTCGGTTGGGGTTCAGCCCCACGCCGCGCACATGTTCATGTTCTACTACGCCGTTTTGGCCGACGTCTCGCCACCAACGGCTCTAGCGCCCTTTGCTGCAGCCGCCATTTGCGGCGGCGAGCCTTTCCGCACGACGATGCAGGCCTGGAAATACACGCTGCCCGCCTTCCTCGTGCCGTTCATGTTCTGCCTGTCGCCCGAGGGCGCCCAGCTTCTGATCTACACAGCCACGATGGACGGGCCGAAGGTGACGCTGATCCCTCCGGCAGGATTTGGCGACTGGATGAACATTCTTTGGCTGACGATTACCGGCTGCGTCGCGCTCGTCGGCTTCTGTGTCGGCTTTACCGGCTATGGCTACCGCCACGCCAATATCATCGAGCGCATCCTGTGTGGCGTTGGCGGCCTGCTGCTGCTCTTGTCGGATTGGCGGTTCGATGTGGCGGGTGCTGCTCTTCTGAGCGTCGGCCTCGCGCTGCACTGGTTCCGGGTCAAGGACCAACCGGCGACACCTGCTATCGCCTGACGCGGATTGCGCGTCAGGTTTGCGCCCACCCCAAGGATATGGCAATCGCTGCATCAACGGCGGAGGCTTTGTGATCTCCGCGTCTTGGAGGTCCTATGCGCAACTATGGTCATTACATCGGCGGCAAGCATGTGGCGGGCACATCGGGGCGCACAGCCGAAGTCTGGCAGCCTCTGGATGGCACACAGTTTGGCACGGTTGCGCTGGCTTCCGCCGAAGAACTGAATGCCGCCGTCGAGAACGCCAAGGCCGCGCAACCGGCCTGGGCCGCAACGAATCCGCAACGCCGCGCCCGCGTGCTGATGAAGTTCCTGGATCTTGTCGCCAAACATAACGACGAGTTGGCCGAACTCCTGGCGCGCGAACACGGCAAAACCATCCCCGACGCCAAAGGCGACATTCAGCGCGGTGTCGAGGTTGTCGAGTTCGCCATTGGCGTCCCGCACCTGATGAAGGGCGAGTTCACCGAAAGCGCTGGTCCGGGCATAGATCTTTATTCCATGCGCCAGCCGCTGGGTGTGGTCGCGGGGATCACGCCGTTCAATTTCCCGGCCATGATTCCGATGTGGAAGTTTGCGCCGGCCATCGCGGTTGGCAACGCGTTCATCCTCAAGCCCTCCGAGCGTGACCCCGGCGTGCCCATGCGCCTTGCGGAGCTGTTCGTTGAGGCAGGCCTTCCGGCAGGCATTCTGAACGTCGTGAACGGCGACAAGGTCTCGGTCGATGCGATCCTCGACCACCCCGACATCAAGGCCGTGGGCTTTGTCGGCTCAACGCCGATTGCCGAGTACATCTACGCCCGCGGGTGCGCGGCTGGTAAGCGCGTCCAGTGTTTTGGCGGCGCAAAAAACCACATGATCATCATGCCGGATGCCGATCTTGATCAGGCGGCGGACGCTCTGATCGGCGCTGGCTATGGCTCGGCAGGCGAGCGCTGCATGGCCATCTCGGTTGCCGTGCCCGTTGGTGAAAAGACCGCCGATGAGCTGGTGAAGCGCCTGGTGCCAAGGGTCGAAAGCCTGAAGGTCGGCCCGTCGACGTCGCTTGACGCAGATTACGGGCCCGTCGTGACAAAGCAGCACCTCGAGAAGATCAAGGGCTATGTCGACATCGGCGTGAAGGAAGGCGCGAAGCTGCTGGTCGATGGGCGCGGCTTCAAGATGCAGGGCTATGAGAATGGCTACTACATGGGCGGCTGTCTGTTCGACAACGTGACGTCGGACATGCGCATCTACAAGGAAGAGATCTTTGGCCCGGTGCTGTCGATTGTGCGTGCCAAGGGCTACGCCGAGGCGCTGAAGCTTGCGAACGACCATGAGTATGGCAATGGCGTTGCGATCTACACCCGCGATGGCGACGCAGCGCGCGACTTCGCCGCCAAGGTTGAGGTTGGCATGGTCGGCATCAATGTGCCCATTCCGGTGCCGCTGGCCTATTACACGTTCGGTGGCTGGAAGCGCTCGTCATTTGGCGATCTGAACCAGCACGGACCAGACGCGATCCGCTTCTACACAAAGACCAAGACGATCACGTCGCGCTGGCCATCCGGAATCAAGGACGGCGCAAGCTTCGTCATCCCGACCATGAGCTGAAGCTATCGCCACTGGCGGCAAGTCGC
>JAIYEB010000186.1 GCA_027487195.1 Hyphomicrobiales bacterium
CGGATTGCAAAAGTCCGACTTGATCATTCTCGCCGGGCGCCCCGGCATGGGTAAGTCGGCACTCGCCACCAACATTGGCTTCAACATCGCCAAGGCCTTTGTCCCTCAGACCCAGAGCGATGGGTCGATCAAGGCGGCCAATGGCGGTCGCGTTGCCTTCTTCAGCCTTGAAATGTCTGCCGAGCAGCTTGCAACCCGTATTCTCGCCGAGCAGTCCGGCATTCCCTCGGAAGAAATCCGCCGCGGCAAGATCAATGAGGATGAGTTTGCGACCATCGTCCAGGTCAGCCAGGACATGACCACCATCCCGTTCTACATCGACCAGACCGGCGGCATTTCGATTGCCCAGCTCGCCACACGTGCCCGCCGTCTCAAGCGGCAGAAGGGCATGGAACTCCTGATTGTCGACTATCTTCAGCTCCTGACCGGATCGTCCAAAAAATCGTCTGAAAACCGGGTGCAGGAAATCACCGAAATCACGACAGGCCTGAAGGCGCTCGCCAAGGAGCTCGATGTTCCGGTGATTGCGCTCTCCCAGCTCTCGCGTCAGGTCGAAAACCGCGAAGACAAGCGCCCCCAGCTCTCCGACCTTCGTGAATCAGGTTCGATCGAGCAGGATGCCGACGTCGTCATGTTCGTCTATCGCGAAGACTATTACCTCATGAACAAGAAGCCGCGTGAGGGCACGGAAGAGTTCTTCAAGTGGCAGACGGAGATGGAGGGGGTCATCGGGCGCGCTGAAGCCATCATTGGCAAGCAGCGCCACGGCCCAACCGGAACTGTTGAGCTGCACTTCGATGGCCGGATCACGAAGTTCTCAAACCTCGCGCATGAAGATCGCCTGCCAGCCCATCGCGGCTAGGCTGGCCAAGGCGACTTGCGTTGACCGGTTGCGCGGTCTACCCCGGCTTTCGAAAAGAGGCGTGATGTGGCGGGATTGACGCGACGCGGATTGGGATATGCGATTGCTGGCGGTGCCCTGTCAGCCGGCATGGCGAACGCTGAGTCCGCAGGACCGCGCCGTCTGCGCCTTGCCGAGCGCCCGGTTGCGCTCCTGACATCAGCCAATGCCAGGCCAACACCGCTGACATTGATCGATGATCAGTTTCCAGGCGCCGAAATCAGGCTGCAACAGGGCGAACCAACCCGCCTTCTGATTGAAAACGCCTTGAGCGAACCTGCAGCTCTCAGGTTCCATGGTGGGCGCCTTCCACCAGAGCTCGACCAACGCGCTGGCTTTGGAGCAAACCCGATTGAGCCCGGCGCAAGCCTCGAGGTCGCGTTCACGCCGCCCGATGCCGGAACGTTCCTGCTCCGCCCGCCTCCTGGCTTTGGATCGCTGTTTGAACGCGGTCTCTTTGCGCCGCTCATTGTCGAGCAGCGCCAGCCAGCGCCTTTCGATCGTGAGATCCTGCTCGTGATCAAGGATCTGAGGATCGATGCCGAGGGGCGCATTCCGCCCTACCCGGCCGACTCCGATCTGCCGCGACTTGGCAACCTCCTGACCCTCAATGGCCTTGCCGCACGGCTTGATCTTGAAGTGCGCCCTGGCGAGCGTTTGCGCCTTCGCCTGATCAACGCGTCCAATGGTCGAATCGTCCCCATGCGCATCGAAGGGCGAAACCCCATCGTGATTGCGCTCGACGGCCAGCCGAGCGAACCCTTTGACCCGGCCGAGGGTCTGATCGTGCTGCCCCCTTCCGGGCGGGCAGATGTTGTGCTCGATATGCCGTTGCAGGCAGCCGGCGAGATCTCAGTCATTGCCTTTCTCGAGGGCCGCCCGATTCCGATTGCCCGCTTTGCCATTCGCGGCGTGCCCATGCGCGACGCCGCACTTCCACGACCGCGTCAACTCACAGCAAACCCCTTTGTGTCCCGCCTCGAACTCCAGCGCGCAACGCGGGTGCGTGTGCCGATTACGGCAGGCGAGCGAAATCAGCGTTTGATTGCCGGACGCGCGCATGACGGCATTGCGGGTCCCCCGCTGTTCAGCGTTCGGCGTGGCGCAACGGTTGTCCTGACGCTCGACAATCAGACAGAGGAAGCGCAGGCGGTTCACGTCCACGGACATGCAACACGCCCGCTCGACCGGCTCGACGACGGCTGGAAGCCCTGGTTCGTCGATACCGCTCTCGTGGCCGAGCGCGAAACGCTTCAGATCGCCTTTGTTGCCGAGCGTGTTGGCCGTTTCGCCCTGTCGTTGACCACTGCCGCCAACGGATCGGCGACAGTGTTTGACGTGACCTGAGTTCAGGCCCCTGGCGCTGCCTCGCCGAATCCGTCTTCGCCAGTTGCATCCTCGCCGGCGTCCTCGCCGTCTTCGGAAATGCGCTCGACCGACACCACTTTTTCGGTCTCATGCGTGTCAAACACGATGACGCCCTGCGTTGAGCGACCCGCAACGCGGATGTCCTTCACAGGGGTTCGGATCAATTGTCCGCCATCCGTGACCAGCATGATCTGGTCGCTGTCATCGACCGGGAAGGAGGCAATCAGTGAGCCATTGCGGTTGTTGACGACCATGGCGACGATGCCCTTGCCGCCACGGTTCGTGATCCGGTACTCGAACGACGAGGTGCGCTTGCCAAACCCGTTCTCCGAAACCGTCAGGATCACCTGCTCGGCGGCGGACATTTCGGCATAGCGCTCCGGCGACACGGCAGCGCCGCTGGCCTCCTCATCACCCTGATCTTCAGGCCCGGTGGCTTCGCCGGCAACCGCACGCCGCATCTTCAGGAAGCCCGCGCGCTCTTCGGGCGTGGCGGTGAAGTGGCGCAGGATCGCAAGCGAGATCACCTCATCCCCTTCGGCAAGGTCAAGCCCGCGCACGCCCATCGACGTGCCGGTTGAGCCGTTGCCGCCGAACACCCGGATGCTGTCGACCGAAAAGCGAATGCACTGGCCGCGCTTGCTGGTCAGCAACACATCGTCTGTGTCGGTCCCAAGCTGGACATCGACGATGCGCTCGCTCGGGAGTTCGAACTCCATGACGCGCTTGCCAAGGCTTGTGCGCGGCACGCAATCCGACAGCTTGTTGCGCCGGATCGTGCCAGCGTTGGTTCCAAACAGGACATCGAGCTTTTCCCAGGCCTCCTTGTCCTCGGGAAGCGGCATGACCGTCGTGATCCGCTCACCGGGATCAAGCGGCAGAAGATTGACGAGCGCCTTGCCGCGCCCGTTCGGCGCTGAGATTGGCAGACGCCAGACCTTCATCATGTAGACCTGGCCCATGGACGAGAAGAACAGCACGGGCGTATGGGTCGACGCGACAAAGAGACGGGTGACGAAATCATCCTCCTTCGTGCCCATTCCCGAGCGGCCTTTGCCACCCCGGCGTTGCGCGCGGTAGGTCGAAAGCGGCACGCGCTTGACGTAGCCAGAATGCGACACCGTCACGACCATCTCTTCGCGCTGGATCAGGTCCTCATCTTCAAGGTCGGCATCGGAATCGAGGATTTCGGTCTTGCGTGGCGTGGCAAACGCATTGCGCACTTCGGTCAACTCGTCGCGGATGATCGACAAGACACGGGCGCGTGAGCGCAGGATGTCGAGGAATTCGCGGATCTCAGCAGCGATAGTCTCAAGTTCATCAGCAATTTCATCGCGGCCAAGGGCAGTCAGGCGCTGCAGGCGCAACTCAAGGATCGCCTTGGCCTGCTCTTCCGACATGCGGTACGTGCCGTCTTCCGACACGCGATGGCGGGGATCATCGATGAGCGCAATCAGCGGCGCCACATCGCGCGCCGGCCAGTCGCGCGACATCAGTCGCTCCTTGGCGGTCGCCGGATCTGGCGCGGTACGGATCGTGTGGATGACCTCGTCGATGTTGGCAACCGCAATGGCAAGACCAACCAGCACGTGCGCACGGTCGCGCGCCTGGCCGAGCAGATACTTCGTGCGCCGCGTGACCACGACTTCGCGGAAGGTCAGGAACGCCTCAAGCAGGTCCTTGAGGTTCATGACCTCCGGCCGCCCGCCATTCAGCGCAACGACATTTACACCGAATGTCGTCTGTAGCGAGGTGTGGCGATAGAGCTGATTGATCACAACGTCAGAGACAGCGTCGCGCTTCAGTTCCATCACAATTCGGATGCCAAGCCGGTTTGATTCATCCCTCAGTTCCGAAATGCCTTCGACGCGCTTGTCGCGCACCGCTTCCGCCATTTTCTCAAGGAGCGTTTCCTTGTTCACCTGATACGGAATTTCCGTCACAACAAGGGTTTCGCGGTCCTTGCCACGGGTTTCGACATGAATGCGCGCGCGCATCATGATCGAGCCGCGCCCTGTCATGTAGGCCGAGCGAATGCCGGTACGCCCGACGATCGTGGCAGATGTCGGAAAGTCCGGCCCCGGAACAATCTCCATGAGCTCTTCAATGGACATTTCGGGCTTGTCGATCAGCGCGAAGCAGGCGTCGATGACCTCGCCCAGATTGTGCGGCGGGATGTTCGTCGCCATGCCAACCGCAATACCACCTGCCCCGTTGACGAGCAGGTTTGGAAAGCGCGCGGGCAGGACGGTCGGCTCGTCTTCCTTCCCATCATAGTTGGGCTGGAAGTCGACCGTATCCTTGTCGAGATCAGCCAGGATCGACATGGCAGGCTTTGCAAGCTTGCTCTCGGTGTAGCGCATGGCCGCCGGGGAATCCCCGTCAATCGAACCGAAGTTGCCCTGCCCGTCGATCAGCATGACGCGCATCGAAAAGTCCTGGGCAAGCCGCACAAGCGCGTCATAGATCGCGCTATCGCCATGGGGGTGATATTTACCCATGACATCGCCGACGATGCGCGCCGACTTCACATACGAGCGCTCAGGAAAATACTTGTTCTCATTCATGGAATAGAGAATGCGGCGGTGAACCGGCTTCAGCCCATCACGCGCATCCGGCAGCGCGCGGCTGACGATCACGCTCATGGCATAGTCGAGATAGCTCCGGCGCATTTCATCTGCGATCGATACAGCGCGAATGTCGGAAGGATCGCCATCCGGCGCAGTGATCTTCTCGTCAGCCATTATGAACTCCTGCATGGCCGAAAGCGGCCAGACCAAGTCCCCTGTGTAGCCGCAACTTCGCGCACGCGCGAGGCCTGTATTTTATAGTGTTATTTATCAATGCCTTACGTGTTTTTATTTGTTCACATTATGAAGCATTTCCAACTCTAAATGGCGCATCCGGGAATCAGCCGTTGAATTCGCGCAGGCGTCGGTGCCTTGATGGACTGTTGCGAGAGCTTGCAGCGCCGCCCAATCGGGCATCAAGGCTGGCTTTGCAGGCCGGGACATGACATGAGCGACGGGCGCGAACAGCCCACGCCGCGCCAGATCAAGAGGCCGCGAGATGACGCTTGACCAATTTACCAATGCGCTCGTCACCCTGATCGTGATTATCGAGCCAGTTGCGATTGTGCCGTTGTTTCTCGCCCTCACCCAAGGGTTTTCGGCCTCACAGCGCCGCCAGACGGCAACAAGGGCCAG
>JAIYEB010000312.1 GCA_027487195.1 Hyphomicrobiales bacterium
CCCGGGTTTGCTTTCCCGCCGGTCGTTTTCATGACCTGCCCGACAAACCAGCCCAGCATCGTCGGCTTGGCCTTGGCCTGCTCGACCTTGTCGGGATTGGCCGCGATGATATCATCAACTGCCTTCTCGATTGCGCCGGTATCGGTCACCTGCCGCATGCCGCGGGCTTCAACGATAGCCCTCGGGTCGCCGCCTTCGGTCCAGACGATTTCGAACAGATCCTTGGCAATCTTGCCTGAGATGACGCCTTCGCTGATCAGATCAACGATTGTTCCAAGCGCACCCGCAGACACGGGCGTCTGCTCAATGCTCAGGCCTTCCTTGTTCAGGCGACCGAACAGCTCGTTGATCACCCAGTTTGCCGCCGCCTTGCCATCGCGGCCCTTGGCCACGTCCTCAAAGAAATCGGCATTGATGCGCTCTGCGATCAAAACCGAGGCGTCATAGGGCGAAAGCCCGTAGGCAGCGACAAACCGCGCCTTCTTGGCGTCGGGCAGTTCCGGGAGAGCTGCCTCAAGCGCATCGACATAGGCCTGGTCGAACTCGAGCGGCAGGAGGTCCGGATCAGGGAAATAGCGGTAGTCGTGGGCTTCTTCCTTGGAGCGCATGGAGCGCGTCTCGCCCTTGCCCGGATCATAGAGCCGGGTTTCCTGGTCGATCTTGCCGCCATCCTCAAGAATTGCGATCTGGCGGCGCGCCTCGGTCTCAATGGCCTGACCAATGAACCGGATCGAGTTGACGTTCTTGATCTCGCACCGCGTTCCAAGCTCGGGATCACCGACACGGCGCACGGATACGTTGACGTCAGCGCGCATGTTGCCCTTGTCCATGTCACCATCGCAGGTGCCAAGATAACGCAGGATCGTGCGGAGCTTTGTCACATAGGCGCGGGCGGCCTCAGACGAGCGGATATCCGGCTTTGACACGATCTCCATCAAGGCAACGCCCGACCGGTTCAGGTCAACAAACGACATGGTCGGGTGCTGGTCGTGGATCGACTTGCCGGCATCCTGTTCAAGATGCAGACGCTCGATCCTGACAATGATCGGCTCCTTCTCGCCAGGAATATCGACGGTTACAGCCCCCTCGCCCACGATTGGCGACTTGAACTGGCTGATCTGATAGCCCTGCGGCAGATCGGGATAGAAGTAGTTCTTGCGATCGAACGTGCTGCGGTGATGAATTTCCGCCTTCAGCCCAAGACCGGTGCGGATGGCCTGGCGCACGCATTCCTCGTTGATGACTGGCAGCATGCCGGGCATGGCTGCATCCACAAGGCTGACATTGGAGTTGGGCTCGGAGCCGAAGCTCGTTGATGCGCCTGAAAACAGTTTTGACTGAGAAGCAACCTGCGCGTGGATTTCAAGGCCCACGACGAGTTCCCAGTCGCCGGTCGCACCTTTGAAGATCTGATTCATTTTGAAAGGCCTCTCAGTCCCGGTTTCAGGTGGTCTCAACGCAACACATTCACGTCGTCGTTCAAAGTCGTCGTTGTTCAAGTTCGTCTTGGCTCAAGATCCTGGCCCGGGCCTAGCCGACCAGGACCTTCAGCCGTGCAGATGCCCAGCGACATCCAAAAGCGGCTGCCGCAGACAGGGTTGCCGGCACAAGAGCAGATGCCACTGCGCCTTCAAATCCCGGATCAACCGCTGCCCGTATCGCCAGCAAAACGAGGAGTGCCGACAATACGAGAAGCAGCCACGCCATCACCGTCAAACACGCAATGCCAAGGGCTGGTGCAACGATCAGGCGCGACATTTCACCACCAGGGTTTGACAGGGAAGTGCCCGGCGGCCTGCTCGATCACACCTGCTGTGCGAAACAGGGTTGGTTCATCAAATGGCTTGCCAATGAGCTGCAGCCCAAGCGGCAGACCATCGCCATCAAGCCCTGCAGGAACGGCAATGCCCGGAAGGCCGGCCATATTGACGGTGACCGTAAACACGTCGTTCAGGTACATTTCGACCGGATCAGCGTCGACTTTGGCCCCGATGCCAAAGGCTGCAGACGGTGTCGCAGGCGTCAGGATCGCATCCACGCCCGCTTCCCATGCCAGATCGAAATCGCGCTTGATCAAGGTGCGGATTTTCTGCGCCTTGACGTAGTAGGCATCATAATAGCCAGCCGACAGCACATAGGTGCCAATCATGATGCGCCGGCGCACTTCCTTGCCAAAGCCTGCAGCCCTGGTTTTTTCGTACATGTCGACGATGTCGTCGCCAGGAACCCGCAGGCCATAGCGAACCCCATCATAGCGCGCGAGGTTTGATGAGGCTTCTGCCGGCGCAACGATGTAATAGGCCGGCAAGGCATACTTCGTGTGCGGCAGGCTGATTTCGCGGATCGTTGCGCCTGCAGCCTTCAGCCATTCAATTCCGCGCTGCCAAAGCGCCTCGATTTCAGCGGGCATGCCATCGACGCGGTACTCTTTGGGAATGCCGATCACGAGGCCTTTGGCTTCGCCGGTCAGTGCGGCTTCATAATCCGGGACAGGCAGATCGACCGAGGTTGAATCCTTCGGGTCATGGCCAGCCATGGATTTGAGCAGGATTGCGCTGTCACGCACCGTGCGTGCCATCGGGCCTGCCTGATCAAGCGAGGAGGCAAACGCAACGATGCCCCAACGCGAGCAGCGCCCATAGGTTGGCTTGATGCCAACCGTGCCGGTGAATGCTGCGGGCTGGCGGATCGAGCCGCCCGTATCCGTTGCTGTGACGCCAGCGGCCAGAAATCCCGAAATCGCTGCAGCAGAACCACCAGACGAGCCACCAGGCACCAGCTGCTGGTTGTAGCCTGCAACCTTCCAGGGATTGACCACAGGGCCAAACGCCGAGGTCTCGTTCGATGAGCCCATGGCGAACTCATCATTATTGAGTTTGCCAAGCATGACGCCGCCGTCGCGCCAGAGCTGCGAACTCACAGTGGATTCGTAGGTCGGGACGAAGTTGCCGAGAATGTTGGAACAGGCGGTTGTGCGCGTGCCGTTGGTCGCGAACAGATCCTTGATGCCGAGCGGAACGCCTTCCAGCGCACCAACCGTACCGGTCGCAATCCGCTTATCGCTTGCTGCCGCCATTTCGAGCGCCTTTTCCGGCGTCTCGAGCACATAGGCGTTGAGCGCGCGCGCCTTCTCCATGGCCGCCAGATAGGCCTTTGTGACCTCGGTTGCGCTGAACGCCTTGCGGGCGTAGCCGGCGCGCAGATCGGCAATGCTGAGGCGTGTCAGATCACTCATGGCGCTTACTCCACAACCTTGGGAACCATGAAGAAGCCGTCCTCGCGCATGGGCGCGTTTGCCGTGACAAGGGCCTGAACATTGCCATCGCTGACCACATCCTGGCGCTTCTTCAGCGACATCGGGATCACCGATGTCATGGGCTCAATGCCGGAGACATCGACTTCATCGAGTTGCTCGACAAAAGCCAGGATCGAGTTCAACTCGCCCTGGAGATGGGCGATCTCGGCATCGCTGACAGCGATACGCGCGAGATGCGCAACACGACGAACGGTAGCGGCGTCAACAGACATAGAAGCCCCTTTGGTAGCGTTCGGGTGATAGCCATGTGGCCTTGATGACGCAACCCGGCATGCCGCTCTGGCCAGCGGAATGAATTTGCCTGACCGACCCCGCCTCGCGGCATCCGCGCGATCGATCCGTTAAGCTTGAAAACTCAAATAAAAACATTGATTTGCCAGCAGTTCTTAAGGCTTTGATTTTTGCTCTAACGCTTGTCCCAAATGGGATGCAAATGTCAGAATCGGACCACTATGGCTCAAATGCCAGCGTCAGATTGCGTTGGTTTGCGATGATGCGACGCTCCCTCGCCCCGCGAAACGTAAGCGCGTGCGCCACAAGGTCACGGCTCACGGGCACTTCAACGCCAAAGCGGTTCTGAAACGCAAGCGGCGACAAAACCTCAATGCGCTGATGGTCATTGAGCTGAAACGTCACGCCGGAAGACGTTGCCCTGATATCGCGCAATCCAGTGAAGGCCTGCAGAAAGACGTGGTGGTCTGAAGGGTCTTCGGCAACGAGCGTGAGCGCTGCAAGGCCTGCAACGCCGTTTGCATGCACCTGGACCGCTGGATTCCAGAAGTTCTCGGGGTGGGTCTGTTGGCATGTGAACGTGCCAAGCCGGGGCGAGGCTTCATCCTGGCAGAAGGCCAAGCGAAA
>JAIYEB010000311.1 GCA_027487195.1 Hyphomicrobiales bacterium
AGGCCACCGATCGACAAACCGCCCGCAGTCCGTGGCAGCGAACTGCCGCGTCGATCCTCGACATTGTTGGATTGGCGTTGATCGTCCCAGCGCATGCGCGGTCCCCGATGGATTGCGACAGAAGACTAACGGGTTATCGACCTTGCCGGTATGAGAGGGAACCCCGATCAGGCCAGCGGTGCGAGCGGCAAGGGGGCCGCCAGCAATCTGGCTATGTCGGCCCGCTTGAGGGCGGGCAGCAGCTGAAACGGCGTCTTTCGTCCCTTGATCGCGCGGATGAGGAGGCGTGGTGGCGCTTCGCCGGCAATGGTTTCAATGGGCAGGACGCGGATCGCACCAACGCGGTCATCAAACGCTCTCAGAATGGCCGGCAAGGCCTCGGTCCGGTGGATCAGCGTCAAGGTGCCGCCGGATTTGGTGCGCCGGATTGCGAGGTTGAGCACATCCTCAAGAAAGCCCGGTTCGACGCTGTTTGCACCGGCCTTCAGCGGATCCGGAGAGGCAGGGTGCGTGTCGTCGAACCAGGGCGGGTTCAACGCGACGTGGTCAACATCTGGCAGGACAAGGTCGCGCGATCTGAGATTTCCCGTGATCACGGTGTAGCGCCGGCCGAGGCTGTTCAGCTCGGCGTTCTGGCTCGCGAGAGCCGCAAGCTCGTGTGCGATCTCGACACCGGTCACTTGAAGGTCGCGCTGGCGTTGCAGGACGCAAAGCCCGACGGTTCCAACCCCGCAACACAGGTCGAGAAGGTGCTGGCGAGGCTCAACCGGAATGGCAGCGGCAAGCAACAGCGCATCCATGGCAGCGCGATAGCCCCGCATGGGTTGGCGCAGAATGACCTGGCCGCCGAGTACCCGATCTTCAGTTACGTCTGCCACGGACGCAATTCGGCACCATAGCCCGCCTCGGTCAAGAGGCGACGGGCCGCTTCGCCCTCATCATCGGGCACCACGAGGCGGCGCGGCAGCATGCCAATGGAGCCTTCCATCACGGATGTGTGCTGATCGAACACATAGGGATTGAAACCCGCCGACTTGAGCAGGGCTTCCAGCGCAGAGATCAGGACAACGTCATTGGCGCGCACAAGTTCGATCATGTCCTAACCGCGCCCGAACAGGGGCGTTTCCCGTCGCTTGAGGACAAGGACGCCCACGGCGCCTGCCAAAAGGCCGCCAATGTGCGCGAGCCATGCCACCTCGTCCGCGTTGCCGACGAGGAGATAATGTCCGAACTGCCAGGCAATCCATCCCCCAAGGCACCAGGCAGCCGTGAGCCGGAGGGGAATACGCATCATGACCAGAACCCAGACACGCACGCGCGGAAACAGCATGAGATAGGCGGCAATGATGCCCGCAACCGCACCTGAGGCTCCCACAAGCGGTTGCTCGGAGGCCGATGGCCCCAGAAGCGCGAAGAAAAGGGCGGCTCCAATGCCACAGAACAGATAGAACACGAGGTATTTGAGGTGCCCCATGGCGTCCTCGACATTGTCGCCAAAGACCCAGAGGAACACCATGTTGCCGATCAGGTGCATCCAGCTGCCGTGGAGGAACATGTATGTGACTGTTGTCAGAGGCTCCGGGATGAGCTGGAGCTCGGCGGGGAGATTGGCCTGATCTGTCAGCACGGCGGGTACAACGCCAAAGGCAAAGGCTGCGGCCATCTGCGCGCCTTCGGGCAGGACATAGCCCGACATCACGACCAAATGGATCAGCGCATTGGCGACAATCAGCAGCCACGTGACGAAGGGCGCCTTGATGTGCTGCTTGGTGTTATCGTCGTGAAGCGGGATGAACACCCCGGCTACCTGTTCTTGCCTGGAACCCAGAGCACATCGCCAACGCCGCGGTTGGCGTAGCGGCTGGCGACAAAGAGGTGGTCTGACAGGCGGTTGATGTATTTCATCGCCGCTTCCGAGACGATCTCGCCCTCTGTGGCAGCAAGTTCAACCATGAGGCGTTCCGCGCGCCGGCAGACCGTACGTGCAACGTGCAGATGCGCCGCAAGCGCAGTGCCGCCTGGAAGCACAAACGAGCGCAGCGGCTGCAGGTCCGTGTTCATGCGGTCGATTTCGGCCTCAAGCCGCACAACCTGCGCGTCAATAATCCGCAACGGCTCGTATCCCAGATCCTTGCCCGTATCGGGCGTGCACAGATCGGCGCCAAGGTCGAACAGATCATTCTGGATACGAAACAACATGGCGGCGAGGTCGCCATCGGATGGGCCAGCCGCAAGGCGCGCAACGCCAACAACAGCATTGGTCTCATCAACCGTGCCGTAGGCCGTTACCCTGAGATCGAACTTCGGGCGGCGCTCGCCTGTTCCAAGCGCTGTGGTGCCGCCATCGCCAGTGCGGGTGTAGATGCGATTCAAAATGACCATCGACGCCTCCTGGCGCGCCCGATCAGAATGAATAGCCGAGACGCACACCTGCATTGTTAATGCCAACGTTACGGAAGCAAAGCCCGGCGTTGGAAGAATGCTCCATCATCACCTGGATGTTGAGGCGCTCGGTCAAGCGATAGCCCAGGGCGACCGATTCGCGGAACAACAGTCCGCAGCCAAGCGACAGCCGGGAAAAGTCCTCAACCGGTCGGCCCAGCGAACCATTGTGCACCATACCGCCGAACGAGAACTCGAAGTACAGGCGATCCGTGAGCGCCAGATCCCAGGTCAGGCCAAAATAGGCCTGATCGCGAAAGCGCGAGAAATTGTAGTTGACCCCGGCGTGGAAGCGGGGGCGCAGAACGAAATCCTGCAGCCAGTTGCCGGTCTGCGTTCCAAGACGAAGCCCGAGGACTTCGAGGTTCGCGTCGACGGACTGTTCCTTGTTGTGCAGCAGCGAGTGCGCCAGAATGCCGGCGCGGATCTCGAAATCCGGACGTGACATGGTCTGTGCACTGGCCTGCGCACCAAACAGCGCCAGAGCAGCAGCAACGATAGCGATCTTGATCCGAACCAGCATAAGAGCCCTCTTGCCGTGAGGGTTTAGCGGGAGTCATGCAAACGTCAATTGCCCTTTGCCGATCAACGTAAATCTACAACTGATGTTGCCGGAAAGTGACACGGTGCAGGGCGAAAAACGCCCTCTAACGCCCGGAAAACCACAGGAGTCCCATCAAAACAACGATGGCGACAAACTGCAAAAGCACGCGAAGCCGCATGAGCGTCTGCGATGTCGAGGGGCTCCCTGCACGCGCCATGTTGACGAGGCCCATGACGAGGACAACGGCGACGGCGCCGGCTGCTGCATATGAGGCAAAGGTAAAGAACGTTGGCATGGAAAAACCTTACCCGATTACGCTGCCTGTGACGATGGCGACCGATCGCCACGGAGCGCATGCCTGACCGTCTCGCCAGGACACAGCATGGGCGCGGCTCCAGATCATGGCGCGGGCCTGGTCAGGGTTGCGGGGCAACCCTGGTTTGAGATGTAAGATTGGTGTCAGGAAGAGTGTAGGATTTAGTCCTACATCGCGCTATAAGGGGAGGGAGGAGATTAACCCCCATGCGCAGCACCAAACCCCTCAGCATCACCCTGCCCCATGAAATGGCCCAGGCCGTGAAAGCCAAGGTGGCATCCGGCGAGTACGCGACCGAGAGCGAAGTCATTCGCGACGGTCTGCGTATGCTCGCGGCCCGTGACGCCGTGGTCGAGAAGTGGCTTCGCGACGAAGTCGTGCCGACCCTGGAGGCCATCAACGCCGACCCGTCCCGTCTCGTGAGTGCCGAGGACGCCTGGAAGCAGCTCAGCGCACACATGGCGAGGTAGCTTCGCCCCGTGTTGCGGCCGGTTCGGTTCTCGCTGGAGGCCATCGCCGACCTCCAGAACATGTACGACTACATCGCCCCACGCGGTGGTAAGCAGGTCGCGGCGGCCTATGTCGCGCGGATAAACCAGCGTTGCCTGGGGCTCTCGACGTTTCCGGAACGCGGCACACGCCGCGATGACATTTGGCCAGGTCTGAGGCTCTTGGGCTTCGAGCGCCGCGTGACCTTGGCCATCGAAGTTACCCCCGAAGAAGTGCGAATCGTGCGGGTGTTCGGGCGCGGCCAGGATGTGGAGACGCTTTTGCGCGGCGAGATACAGGAACCGTGAGGGG
>JAIYEB010000023.1 GCA_027487195.1 Hyphomicrobiales bacterium
ACACTGCAAGTCATGAAGGCGCTAACGGTCGATATTCGCACCGCAACGGCCTCGGACGCCGAGGCGCTTGCGCACGTCCACGATGCAGCGTGGCAACTGGCCTATCGCGGGATCATTCCAGCGATGCACCTGGAGCGTATGGTGCAAAAGCGCGGGGCGTCCTGGTGGGCTGGTGCGGCCAACCGCTCGCGTGGCGGCATTCTCGTGCTGGATGTCGGGCGCACCGTGGCGGGATACGCCACCATTGGTCAGGCCCGGGCCGGTCGCTACCACATTGGCGGCCCGTGGGATGGCGAGATCTATGAGCTCTATATTGCGCCGGATTATCAGGGGCTTGGCTTTGGGAGCCGCTTGTTCCGCCGCGCCCGCGAGAAGCTGAGCCAGACAGGGCGCGCACGTACAGTGGTCTGGGCCCTTGCGGATAATGATCCGGCGATTGCCTTCTACCGCCGCCGCGGTGGCGAACTGGTTGGCCGTGGCCAGGAGCGCTTCGGCGCAACCAGCCTGCCAAAGCTCGCCTTCGGGTTTGAAGGCTAGTTCCGTTTCGCGTCATCTGGATCCCATGACATGACCTTGCCATTTCCGTTGCCGACCTATGCTGACGTCGAGGCCGCTTCGCGTCGGCTGGCGGGCGTCGCAAACCGGACCCCGGTGCTGACCTCGACCTTTGCCAATGAAGCAACGGGCGCAGAGATATTCTTCAAGGCCGAGAACTTCCAACGCATGGGCGCGTTCAAGTTTCGCGGCGGATACAATGCGATCTCGCGACTTGGAGATGATGCAAAGCGGCGCGGGGTACTGGCCTTTTCGTCCGGCAATCATGCCCAGGCCATCGCGCTTTCCGGTCGTCTGTTGCAGGTGCCAACCACGATCCTGATGCCATTGGACGCGCCGGAGATGAAGATCGCGGCCACGCGCGGGTATGGCGCAGAAGTTGTGCTGTTTGATCGCTACAAGGTGAACCGGGAGGAGCTTGCCGCGGAGATGGCGGCTGAGCGCGGGCTCTCCCTCATTCCGCCCTTCGATCACCCCGATGTTCTGGCCGGTCAGGGAACAGCTGCCAAAGAGCTTATCGAGGATACAGGCCCGCTGGATATGTTGTTTGTGTGCCTTGGCGGCGGCGGCCTCGTTGCTGGCTGCGCTTTGGCGGCCCACGAACTGTCTCCCGGCATCAAGGTCTATGGCGTCGAGCCCGAGGCAGGCAATGACGGGCAGCAGAGCTTTCGCTCTGGCCAGATCGTCAAGATTGCGGTTCCAAAGACAATCGCCGACGGCGCGCAGACGGCGGCCCTGTCGCCTCTCACCTTTGCGCTGATCAGCCGGGATATAGCCGACATCCTGACGGTCAGTGATGCTGAACTTGTTGAGACGATGCGCTTTTTTGGCGCGCGCATGAAGATTGTGGTGGAGCCGACGGGGTGCCTTGCTGCTGCGGCAGTCCTGGGTTCAAAGATCCCGGTTCGCGGAAAGCGCGTCGGTGTCATCCTCTCGGGCGGAAACGTCGATCTGTCCACCTATGCGCGGCTGGTGGGCTGAGGGGCGTCCTGTTCCCGGGGTCTGACGAACTCTTCAGCGCCTGGCCTTCAGCGGCAGGGTGCCATCGCCCTTGAGCGTATCCAGCACGATCGACGAGCGCACTGTGGCAACCGCTTCATGCGGCAGCAACTCGTCGTTCAGCAGTCGCGAGAGTGCGGCAAGATCGCGAACGATGACCTTCAGCAGATAGTCCGCCTCGCCTGTCAGCGAGTGGGCTTCCTGGACTGGTTCGAGCGCGATGATCAGATCGCGGAATCGTCGCGCGTTCTCGCGGCTGTGAGCCGCCAGCGCAACACGGACAAAGGCTGTCACGCCAAACCCCAGGGCAGGCGCGTTCAGTTCGGCCCGGTAGCGACGGATGATGCCAAGATTTTCGAGCCGCGCGCGCCGGCGCGAACACTGCGAGGCCGATAGGGCCACACTCTGAGCCAGTTGCTGGTTCGTCAGCGCGCCGTTGCGATCCAGCAACGCAAGGAGTTTAAGGTCGAAGGCATCTATCTCGGCGCTTTCTTGCATCATATCATTATTCCATGCGCATTCGATGCAATTCAAGATCAAAACGTGCATCGAGATGCGCACAGCGTGCGTGCCAAATCTGGCATACCACGACTGTCGCATTCATCACGCTCCGGAGAGCCCCATGGGTCCGTTTCCTTTCGATGCAGCACCTCCCGTCGTTTCCACCGCCAACCCGATGGGTACGGACGGCTTCGAGTTCGTAGAGTTTGCGCATCCCGATCCAAACGAGCTTGATCGTGTCTTCCGGATGATGGGGTTTACGCCCGTTGCGCGTCACCGCTCCAAGCAGGTCACGCTCTATCGTCAGGGTGATGTGAACTACGTGGTCAATGCGGAGCCGGACAGCTTTGCCCAGGGCTTTGCCCGCGCTCACGGGCCCTGCGCCTGCGCCATGGGCTTTCGGGTTGTCGATGCAGCTGCAGCGTACGCACGTGCAATCGCGCTTGGCGCTGAACCTTTCACTGAGGGCCGCGTTGGTCCGATGGAGCTCAACATCCCAGCCATTCGTGGCATTGGCGGGTCGCTGATCTATTTTGTGGATCGTTACGGCGCCAAGGGCTCGATCTGGGACATCGACTTCGTTTGGACAGGTGAGCGCGATCCAAAGCCAGAAGCTGCGGGCCTGCATTACCTCGACCATCTGACCCACAATGTGAACCGTGGCCGGATGGATTACTGGGCTGGTTTCTACGAGAAGCTCTTCAATTTCCGCGAGATCCGCTTCTTCAACATTGAAGGCAAGGTGACGGGGCTGATTTCGCGCGCTTTGACATCGCCATGCGGCAAGATCCGCATCCCGATCAATGAGAGCCTCGATGACAAGAGCCAGATCGAGGAATATCTGCGCCAGTATGGCGGCGAGGGCATCCAGCACATCGCCTGCGGTTCCCGTGACATCTATTCAAGCGTCGAGACGCTGCGCGCCAATGGCCTGCCCTTTATGCCGGCGCCGCCGGCGACCTATTACGAGCGTGTTGATGGCCGGGTTCCCGGGCATGGCGAACCGGTCGAGCGCATGAAGGCGAATGGCATCCTGATCGATGGCGAGGGCGCTGTTGCGCTTGGCCAGAAGGAAGGGCGCATGTCAAAAGTGCTGTTGCAGATTTTTTCCGGCACGCTGCTTGGTCCGATCTTCTTCGAGTTTATCCAGCGCAAGGGCGATGAAGGCTTTGGAGAGGGCAATTTCCGCGCACTTTTTGAATCAATTGAGGAAGATCAGATCCGTCGTGGCGTGATCGACGCCCCGGTGGCTGCCGCCTAAATTTGCTTCAGAAGTAGCGCAGGGCGGTTGCGCGCAAGCCACGCTGGTGTAGCGTCGCGCGCTGATGACCCTTTCTGCCGCAGACCGCCTGACCAAGAACCGCACTGCATTCAGCGCAGCCTTTGCTGCTTTGCCAGTGGTGGCCATCCTGCGTGGCCTGATGCCGTCCGAGGCTGTCGACGTGGCCCGGGCGCTGGTCGATGCGGGTATTGGGCTGATCGAAGTCCCGATGAATTCGCCTGATGCGCCCACATCGATCGGGCGCATGGTCGAGGCGCTTGGCGATGCGGCCTTTATCGGCGCAGGGACAGTTTTGACACCGCTTGAGGCCGAACGCGTTGCCCGACGTGGGGCGCGGTTTGCCGTCGCGCCCAACTGTGATCCCGTTGTGATCCGCGCAGCGCACGCTGAAGGTCTCGTGATGTTGCCGGGGGTGTTCACCCCGAGCGAAGCGTTTACCGCCCTTGCCGCCGGCGCGGATGGTCTGAAGCTTTTTCCGGCGGAGGGGCTGTCGCCCCCCATCATCAAGGCCATGCGTGCGGTTTTGCCGAAGGGCACGCTGCTTGTCGCTGTCGGTGGTGTCGGGGCCGAGACAGCGGGCCCGTGGCGGGCTGCCGGCATCGATGGCATTGGCGTTGGTTCAGCGCTGTTTCAGCCAGGACGAACGGCCGATGAAGTGGGGTCGCGCGCACGCGCCGTGGTCTCGGCCTGGAGAGCTGCGTGACGCTTGTTCCCGAACGCGCTGTTGATGATGATGCCGAAGCCATGGTGCGCGCCGCCTGGTTCTATTTCGTGGGCGGCCTAAACCAGTCCGAGATTGCCGACAGGCTTGGCCTGACCAGGCTCAAGGTCAACCGGTTGATCGCGCAGGCGCGCGAAGGCGGGCATGTCGCCATTCGGATCACACACCCGTCCGCACGGTTGATGGAACTTGAGCACCGGTTTGCCACGAGCTTCGGTCTTGATCGCGCCCGCATCGTGCCAGCGCTCGGGCCAGACAGCGAAACAGGCGATGCCGCTGCCGACCGGCGCGCGGTTGCCATTGCCGGTGCCGCCCATCTTGAAGCCGTTCTTGCAGCAAGACCCGACGCCGTCGTTGGTGTGGGATGGGGCGGGACAGTTGGCGAAATGGTTGGCCAGGTCGCAGCTCTCAATGCGCCGCGGGCAACGTTTGTGTCGCTGATGGGCTCGCTTACACGCCAGGCCGCTGCCAACCCGTTTGAAAGCGTGTTGAAGCTTGCTGAAAAGACCAGCGGCGCAGCCCACTTCCTCGCCGCGCCCACGATGGCAGATACGCTGGCCGACCGTCAGGTCTTTCTGGCCCAGCGCACCGTTCGCGACACGCTTGCCATTGCGGAGCGGGCCGACATCCATCTCGTTGGTGTGACCGAGGCATCGCGCCGGTCATTCCTCCTGACCCAGGCCATCGTCACCCCGGATGAAATGAGCGATGCCGAAGCCCATGGCGCCGTTGGATCGTTCGTTGGGCTGTTCTTTGACCAGCATGGTCAGGTGATCGATTGCGACGTCAACCGCCGGCGCATCGGTGTTGAGCCTGCCGTCCTTCTGCAGAAAAAGGTCACGGCGCTGGTCTCCGGGCTCGTCAAGCGCGATGCGCTTCTTGCGGCGTTGCGCGGCAGGCTGATTGGCAGCCTCGTGACCGATGAGGTTCTTGCCCGAGCGGTGCTGGAGGCGATGTGATTATCGTCCTTGGATCGATCAATCTCGATATCGTTGTGCCAGTCGAACGCTGCCCGCGACCGGGAGAAACCATCAAGGGTGGCGACGTGCGCTATCTGCCCGGCGGCAAGGGCGCAAACCAGGCGCTTGCGGCCCGAAAGCTTGGCGCGACTGTGCGCATGGTCGGTGCGGTGGGGCGGGATGCAGCGGCGGGAATTGCGTTATCAGGGCTGCGCCTGTCCGGGGTTGATTGCAGCAGCGTTGTCGAAAGCGAGCGGCCAACAGGCGTTGCAACCATCGCGGTGGGTGCAGATGGCGAGAACCTGATCGTTGTTGCGCCGGGCGCCAATGCCGATGTCAGCGTCGCCCATGCTGATGCGCTCGATCTCGCAGCGCAGGATCTCTTGGTCCTGCAGATGGAGATTCCAGCCGAGAGCGTTGTCGCAGCGCTCACGCATGCCAGAGCGCGCGGCGCACGGACCATTCTCAATCTTGCCCCGGCTGTTCCGCTTGCGGACGAGGTTCTGCGGCTCGCCCATGTTCTGGTTGTCAACGAAAGCGAAGCCGCGACACTGGCGGATGGCGTCATGCCAGAGGCGCTGGCAAATACACTGTCGCGGCGGCTTGGCATTGCGGTCATCGTGACTGCGGGTGGCGAAGGGGCTGTATGCGCCCGGGATGGCAAAACCTTCGCTGTCCCCGCCCCGAAAGTCGCGGTTGTCGATACGACGGGAGCAGGCGATGCATTCGTCGGCGCTCTCGCGCAGGCCCTTGATGCGGGTCACGACCTTCCCGCTGGCCTCGCGCGCGCCGTTGCTGCAGCCTCGCTCGCCTGCACCGGGTTTGGCGCACAATCTGCCTTGCCTGATCAAAATACCCTGTCCCTTATCCTTGGAGAATCCCTGTGAGTTATGCAAACCCGATGCGCGAGCGCCTGCGTTCCGGCGGTAAACTGCTAGGCCTGTGGCTCAGCACCGGACGGCCCGAATCCGCCGAGATTGCAGCGCTTGCCGGCTATCACGTCGTGATCATCGATCTGGAGCATGCGCCCGGTGACACGGATGAACTTGGACATCTCCTGCGTGCAGTTCAGCTGCGCGGCGCAGAACCCATGGTGCGGGTGCCGTGGAACGATCAGGTGATCCTGAAGCGCGTGCTTGAGCTTGGCGCCCGCTCGATCATGATCCCGATGGTTGAGAACCGCGCTGAAGCCGAGGCTGCCGTTGCCGCGTGTCGGTATCCACCGCGTGGTCGGCGGGGCTACGCCGCCGGTGCCATCCGCGCTTCAAACTATGGGTTCAAGGCTGATTATGCCGAACATGCCCATGAGGAGCTGTTCCTCGCGCTTCAGGTGGAAACCGGAGCCGCAGCAGCGCGCGCGGGTGAAATTGCCAGCGTTGATGGCTGTGACATGGTCTTCATCGGTCCAAACGATCTGGCGGGCAACCTCGGCTTTCTTGAGCGGATGGGTGAGCCGCCGGTGCTGGCCTCGATCGAAGACGCCAAGGCCAAAACGCGGGCGGCAGGCAAGTATCTCGGCATCGTGCCGCACGCCGGCAAGGACGCCACAAAGCTTGCGGGCGAAGGCTTCGATTTTGTCGCCTGCGGCAATGACGTCATCTTCCTCAGGGAGGCTACGCGTGCCGATATCGCAAAGCATGCCGCAGCCTACGACATTAAACCGCGTTGAATGATCCCGCTGGCGCTTGAAGGGCTGTTGATCCGGACGGATCACCCTGAGGCCGTGGTTACACGCTATCTCGCCCGTGGTGCGGTATCTGTCGCGCCACTTGCGGATTTCGGCTGGTTCTCAGGTGCCCGGATGTCGGTTGATGGGTTGGCGCTGTCAATCGCGCGGTTTGGTCCGCCTGATGGTCGCAACGAATGTTCGATCATGTTCTCGACAACGGGCGGCGCGCCGGGCCTTCGTCAGCGCGCACGCGACCTTGATCTCAAGGCATCGGCTGCAATTCACAGTGCCGTGGCCGATGCCAATGGCTTTCCGGTGGCGTGGTGGACAGTCCTTCTGTTTGGGCTCCTTGATGGCGAGACGCGTTTGCCGCGGATCCAGGCGGGATCCTTACAGGCCTGTCGCAGACGCTTCTTGGAACGAATGTGCTTCGCCGCGCTGCTTGTGCACGTGCGCGCGGACCGGCGGTCCTGTTGCGCAGTTTCGATACGCGCTCCCTTCCACCACCATCCCGGGCGCGGATCAGGGTCGAGACGGGCTCCTGCGAACCGGGGTGGCGGCGCATTGCCAACCACATGCATGCGGCAGGTCATTCGGCAGGCGGCGAGCTTCAGCTGATCAGCGCAGACCGCGCGCGGATTGCCGGGCTGTCGCGCGCAGATGGGTCTGACTTTGACCTCAGTTGAGCCTGCGCACGACCTCATCAGCGATGGCAAGCGCTGACGTCAGTCCGGGGCTTTCGATCCCAAGAAGGTTCACGACACCATCGACACCATGCTCGCGCGGTCCGTCGATCCGGAAGTCGGCAGCAGCTATGCCTGGACCCACGATCTTCGGCCTGACACCGCAGTACTGCGCCTGAAGCGCGCCATCTGGCAGGCCCGGCCAATAGGTGCGGATGGCCGCCTCAAACGCGCCAAGCCGCGCGGGGTTGGGTGTGTAGTCGGGCGCGTCAACCCATTCGACATCCGGGCCGAAGCGGACCTGACCACCAAGGTCGATCGTTGCATGGATCCCAAGGCCTGCTTGCTCCGGCATTGGGTAGACGAGATGGCGGAACGGGCTTCTCATCCCGGTGAGGCCAAAGTAATTGCCCTTGGCATAGAATGCGCGTGGCAGATCCTGTTTGGGAAACCCCTCCAACGCATGCGCCAGATCGGGTGCGCCAAGGCCAGCGGCATTGACATAGAGGCGGCACGCCAAACGCATTGGCTGGGCACCGCCGGTTTCGACCTCGATGCCGCCGTTGTGGAGTCTTGCCCGGACAACAGGCGTGCCAAACGCCACAACGCCGCCAGCGTTCTCAAGATCGCCCTGAAGCGCAAGCATGAAGCTGTGGCTGTCGACAATTCCCGACGACGGCGACCAGAGCGCCGCAACGCAGGCCACCTGTGGTTCCAGCGCCTTGGCTTCCTCGGGCGAAATGCGCTCGACATCAGGCACGCCATTGGTATGGGCGGCCTGCCTCAGCGCCTCAAGCCCTGGAAGTTGGGCTGGCGAAGTGGCAACGATCAGCTTTCCAATGGCGCGTGCAGCAAACCCCCGCTCCCGTGCATAGGCGTAGAGCGCATGTTTCCCGGCGACACAAAGCCGCGCCTTCAGGCTGTTCGCTGGATAGTAGATGCCGGCATGAATCACTTCCGAGTTGCGCGACGAGGCCCCGGTCCCGATGGC
>JAIYEB010000315.1 GCA_027487195.1 Hyphomicrobiales bacterium
CGGTCGCGTCGTTCGAGCCTGCCAGCGATTCCGGTCGGGAAGAAATAGACGCTGAGAACAAACAGCACGCCAAGGATCAGCAGCCACCGATCGGGGTGAATGAGAGCGGGCAGGAACGGGATGCCTGCCGCCGCCGCAGCTGTTGAAAGCGCACCCATCAGCGACTGCAGGTAATTCTGGGCGACGATGAAGAGTGTTGCCCCCAGGACTGCACCATACAACGTGCCCATGCCGCCGATCACGACCATGAGCAGGATATCGAGCATGATGGCAAACGAGAGGGTGGCATCCGGCCCGACATACCTTAGCCACAGCGCATTGAGCGCGCCGGCGGCAACCGCCAGCAGCGCTGCAAGCACATTGGCCTGTGTTCGAAACCTGACAACGCGATAACCCAGCGCCTCGGCCCGCATATCATTCTCGCGGATGGCCTGAAGCACGCGTCCGAACGGCGAGTTGACGATCCGCAGTGTCAGCAGGAAGAGCGCCAGCACCGACGCAAAGATCAAGTAGTAGGTCAGGATACGGCCATTGATCACGACACCGAAAACCGGCTCATCAAACAGGCGAAAACCCGGCCGCATGGTCTCTGGAACGCGAAATGACCGGCCATCTTCGCCGCCAGTCCATTCCGAGAACTGAGTTGCAAGAATGGCAAACGCCGAAGCCACCGCCAGCGTGATCATTGCAAAGAAAATGGCCTTCACCCGAAGCGATACGAGTCCAATGGCCAGCGCAAGGACGAGGCCAACGACCAGCGCAATCACAAGGCCCAGCAAGATCATCGGGTAGGTCGGCCCGAGATAGTAGAGCGACAGGCCAACCCCATAGGCCCCAATGCCAAAGAACATCGTATGGGCGAATGAAACGATCCCGGTGTAGCCAAGCAGCAGGTCATAGCTGGCAACCAGCAGGATGAAGACCAGAATCTTGGCGGCGGTGTTCAGCGCCGCAGCCCCCGGAAACAGGAACGGCGCAAACAGGAGGCCAAGGAAGATTAGCACGAGAAGTGCGCCAAGCATCCGGCTTTTTGGAACGTCACCTGTGAGCAGCGCGTTGAGCACGATGGCTACCTCTTTGCCACTGGATAGAGGCCCTGCGGTCGCCAGAGGAGGATCAACACCATCAGGAGGATATTGGAGGCAAGAGCAACTTTCGGGGCCAGGAACGCGACATAGTTTGCCGTCAGCGCAACGAGGACAGCACCAAGAAAGCACCCGCCCACCGATCCAAGACCGCCAATGATGATGACAATGAAGACCAGCACCATGACATCGCCGCCGATCGCGGCCGTCAGCGTTTCACGGTAAAGCGCCCAGAGCACGCCCCCAAGGCCCGCAAGCGCCGATCCCGCCATGAAGACACCGATGAATATCCGCCGGATCCGGTAGCCAAGCGCTTCCACCATTTCGGGGTTCTCGACGCCTGCTCTGATCAGCAGACCGATCCGCGTACGGTTCAACACAAGCATCATGGTGACAAAGACCGTGAGGCCGACGCCGACAGCCAGCAGACGAAAGCGTTCAAGCGCAATGTCCCCAAAGACAAATGCGCCGCGCAGCCCGTTCGGAAGCGGCATGGCCTTTTGGTCACCACCAAAGATCACATGCAGCAGCTGTTCGGCGACAATCAGCCCGCCCATGGTCACGAGGATCTGACGCAGGTGCTGGCCGTAGACGGGACGCACGATGATCCGTTCAAAAAAGTACCCAAGTCCGCCCGTGCCAATCATGGCGACGAGCGCCGCAATCGCGAGCGCCAGCAGGTTCAGCGCCAACTGGTCGCTTTGCGTCAAGCCCTGGAGCTGACCCAGAACGGTAAGAGCAAGGTAGGCCCCGACGGCGATGAAAGCCCCATGGCCAAAGTTGAGCACATCCATCAATCCGAAAACGAGTGTAAGCCCGCTTGCGATCACGAAGATCATCATGCCCATCGCCAGCGCCGCGAGCGTCAGCGTCACCCAGGTTGAGACGCTCCCGATCAGGGGAAATGACACGGCGGCGAGGATGGCTGGCAAAAACAATGGCAGAATGTCGACCTTCAGCTTTGGAAGCGCGTCTCGTCCACTGCCGTTTGTTGTCACGGTCATTTCGGCCTCAATGGGTGGGTTCGAGTGACAGGCCAAGCAGCCTTGTTTGCAGCGTGGCGTTGCCTTTCAGCTCGGCCATCATCCCCGAATAGACAATTTTCCCATCATCCATGACGTGGACCGAATCTCCGATGGCTGACGCAAACCGGAAATTCTGTTCAACGAGCAAGATCGAAGTCTCACGCTTCAGCTCACGAAAGGCTGCAATCATGGCTTCGATGATGGCGGGTGCAAGGCCCTTCGTTGGCTCGTCGATCAGGATCAACCGGCGGGGCTCGCAGATTGCCCGCGAAATCGCGACCATCTGCTTTTGTCCACCAGACAACACGCCTGCGGGCGTGCGCCAGAATGTGCGCATGGCGGGAAACAAGGTGAAGATCCGGTCCAGCCGGTCCTTCGCTATGGGCCCGGACCGCGCGGCAAGGATCATGTTTTCCTCGACCGTAAGGTCGGCAAACACAGCCATGCTCTCCGGAACATAGGCGATCCCAGCGCCTGCGATGTCGGGCGTGTCGAGCCCGCTGATCTTGGTGCCATCAAAGTGGATGGTGCCCCGCGAAGGTTTCCAAAGGCCCATGACAGTGCGAAGCGCAGTCGTTTTGCCGGCACCATTGCGCCCGAGAAGCACCGTGACGCCCCCCTGCGGGACGCTCAGATCAACGCCCTGCAGAATGTGGTACTGCCCGATGTGCGTATGCACACCCTCAAGCGACAAGAGGGGTGATTCAGCCATGGGCAGCCTCGGGCTCCGGCGCTGCAACGCCCAGATAGGCTTCCTGGACGACGGAGAGCGCCATGACCTCGGCTGGCTTGCCATCGGCAACGCACTGGCCATTGTGAAGGACGATGATGCGGTCCGCGAGCGAACGAACGACGTCCATCTTGTGCTCGACCAGCAGAATGGTCTTGTCTCCCTGCGCCTTCAATCGCCGGATGAGATCAAGGATGACCGGCGCTTCCTCCGCCGACATGCCTGCGGTGGGTTCATCGAACATGAAAACGCGCGGCTCAAGGGCCATCATGATGGCGACCTCAAGCTTGCGCTTGTCGCCATGGGGGAGCGCCGCAGCGGTCGCGAGACGGCGGTCGTGGAGGTTGACCTCGACAAGAATCTTCTCGGCCGCATCGATCCAGTCCTGGTGACTGGACCAGCGCGAAAACAGCGCTGCAGCTCCCTTGGCACGCGCCTGGACGGCGAGACGCACGTTCTCGGCAACACTTAGATTCGCAAACAGGTTGGTGATCTGGAATGCCCGCCCGATGCCGCGCTGGGCGCGCCCGGCAGCCGACAGGGCAGTGACGTCGACGCCATCGAGCCAGACGCTGCCAGAACTGGCAGGCAACTGGCCCGACATCAGGTTGAAGTAGGTGGTCTTTCCCGCACCGTTTGGCCCAACAATGGCGACGCACTCGCCGGGCCTGAACGCTGCGCTGACCCGATCGACGGCCACATGGCCGCCAAAGCGAACGGTCAAGTCCCGCGTTTCCAGAACCGGCGCGGTCATATCCGCGCCGACACCTTGTCCCGAGCCATCATGGCTTCAGCGCCGGTTCGTGATCGGAAGTGGCATTGAAGCTGCGGGAATTGTTGCAACAAGCTCCAGCATGTCGTTTTCCGCAGCGTTGGGCCGCATCCGCCAATGATACATGTCCTGCAGGGCCTGATGGTCTTCGGCCCGGAAGGTCATCGTGCCCTTCGGTGTATCAAAGCTCATGCCAGCCATGGCGGTGATCAGCCGTTCAGTGTCCGTGCCGCCGGCGCGCGTGATGCCGTGGAAAACCGCAGACGCAGCCGCAAACCCACCCGCGACAAAGAAGTCCGGCGGCGCATTGTGGCGACGGCGATACTCGGTGTTGAGCCAATCGTTCATTGGATTGCGCGGAAACGACCAATAATAGTACAGGCCGCCCTCAGTCCCGGCGAATTGCCGCCACGCATTCATCACAGGCAAGATGTTTCCACCCGGCGCGAGTTCGATGTTGAACCTCTCAGGCCGCATGTCGACGAACTTCGGCAATGGGTGAGCGCCAGCCCAGATAAACCCGATGATCCGCTTGCCTGGCCGCTCGCGCAGGCTTGCAAACAGGCGCTCTGCAAAAGGCGCAAAGTCGGCGGTGTTGCCGGCCGCATACTCTTCCGAGACAATGCGCGCACGGGGACGGATCGTCGCCAACGCTTGCCGGAAGGCTGCCACACCATCGCGCCCGAAGGCTGTATCAAGGCCCATCATGCCAATCGAGACGTCTTCGTTGGCAGGAATGGCCGCAGCTGCCGCAAGCGCATCCTGATAGGAGGATCGGCCTGTGCGGAAGATGTAGCGGTTCCAGCGCGCACCAGTGATCGAATCAGCCACAGCCGGCTCGACAATCAGGACTTTGCGGGCTTCCTCGGCGACGGGAAGCATGGCGAGCGCGACCGGCGAGCCGGTTGTGCCAACCGCAAGATCCGCCCGATCATCATTGTAGCACTCCTCGAGCAGCGCTTTGCCGCGATCAGGGCGCAACTGATCATCCTTGGAGATGATCTGGATGCGACGACCAAGGATCTGATTGGTGCCACGCGTCAAAAACTCGAGGCCCATGGCAAAGCCGACTTCCGTCTGGCGTGCGTAGGCTTCAAGCGGACCCGTCCGCCCCGTGATCAGGCACACCCTGATGTCCGGGCCTTGGGCAAAGGCAGGCACGGACGCCAGAACCGTGCAGGCGGTAGCGAGTGCTAGAATGATCGAGCGTTTCGTCATTGTCTCCCCCAAGGTCGTCTTGTTCTGCACTCTGGTGCCATGGATGGCGGCCGGATGCTTCGTCACAGCATGCGACCGGACCTTGCCAAACGGAAATACGCAGTTCACCTGATACTCACGGCTGTTAAGCCGGCGCATGCGTCACCCTTACCGCTTGCGGGATACGTAGTTTAGAATTATTCCAATCAACGATGCAGGTGGTCGGCGACCCGTCGACCCCAATAGGAGTACCCAATGAAGGGCAATGCTAAGGTTATCGAGTATCTCAATCGCGGTTTGCGCAGCGAATTGACCGCCGTCAGCCAATACTGGCTGCACTATCGCATGCTGGACAATTGGGGCCTCGCCCGCATGGCGAAATACTGGAAGAAGGAATCAATCGAGGAAATGGTCCACGCGGACAAGTTCATCGCGCGGATCCTGTTCCTCGAAGGGCTCCCGAACCTGCAGCTTCTGGACCCGCTGCGCATTGGCCAGAACGTCAAGGAAGTGATCGAGTGCGACCTTAAGGCCGAAGTTGAGGCGCGCGCGCTCTATCAGGAAGCCGCGCACTATTGCGAGAGCGTCAAGGATTTCCCGACACGCGATCTTTTCATCCAGCTCATGACGGATGAGGAAGGTCACATCGACTTCCTCGAGACACAGCTCGATATGATTGGTCGTGTTGGTCTCGAACTCTACACCCAGAACCAGATTGGCGAACTCGGCGAAGGCTGAGTCGCGCCAGGAAATCGAGACATATCAAAGCGGAGCGCGGGGGGCTTTCCAGAGCTGGAAGGCCCCTTCCGCGCTCAGTCCTGAGCTGCGCGCCCATCGCCGCGTCGCACGGCTTCCATGAATGCGAACAGTTTTTCACGGTCGAGCGCGCCATTCGTGCGCAGGCCGGAGCATAGATCAAGCCCATAGGGCCTGACTGTTGCAATGGCCTCGCCCACGTTGGCAGGCGTCAGACCCCCTGCCAGAAACACAGGCCGCCTTGAGCGGCGGACAAACTCCGCGCTGATCTTCCAGTCATGCACGCGCCCGGTTCCGCCAAGCTCTGCGACCGGCGCGGAAGGTCGCCCGGAATCGAGCAGGAACGCATCTACAAACGGGCTGTA
>JAIYEB010000221.1 GCA_027487195.1 Hyphomicrobiales bacterium
AGCCCGCGAGCCACTGCCCGGGGCCATCGGACCGTTTCAGGTCCTAGTAATGGTCTTCGTAACGCTTGGCGAGATCTTCGATGTTCTCTGGCGGCCAGTTGGTGACTTCCATCCCGAGGTGGAGGCCCATCTGCGCCAGAACTTCCTTGATTTCGTTGAGCGACTTGCGGCCGAAGTTCGGGGTGCGGAGCATCTCGGCTTCGGACTTCTGGATCAGGTCGCCAATATAGACAATGTTGTCGTTCTTCAGGCAGTTCGCCGAGCGCACGGAAAGTTCGAGCTCGTCGACCTTCTTGAGGAGTGCCGGGTTGAAGGGCAGCTCCGGAACGCTTTCAGACGAGCTTTCCTTCTTCGGCTCTTCGAAGTTCACGAAGATGTCGAGCTGGTCCTGAACGATGCGCGCGGCATAGGCCAGCGCATCTTCCGGGCTCACGACGCCGTTGGTCTCGATCGTCATGGTCAGCTTGTCGTAGTCGAGGATCTGGCCTTCGCGGGTCGGCTCGACCTTGTAGGAGACCTTCTTGACCGGCGTGAACACGCTATCGACCGGGATAAGGCCGATCGGTGCGTCTTCAGCGCGGTTGCGCTCGGACGGGACATAGCCCTTGCCGGTTGCAACCGTGAATTCCATGCGGATTTCTGCGCCCTGATCGAGCGTGCAGATCGGATGCTCAGGGTTCAGGATGGTGATCCCGGTCACCTGTGTGATGTCGCCGGCCGTAACCTGGCCTGGGCCGGTCTTGCGCAACACCATGCGCTTCGGGCCCTCGCCGTCCATACGAATGGCGGTTTCCTTGATGTTCAGGATGATATCCGTGACATCTTCGCGAACGCCGGGGATCGACGAGAATTCATGCAGCACGCCATCGATCTGGACGCTCATGACAGCGGCGCCCTGGAGCGAGGACATCAAGACACGACGCAGCGAGTTGCCGAGCGTAACGCCAAAGCCGCGCTCAAGCGGCTCGGCGACGACGGTCACACGGCGCTTCGGGTCGTCCGACGGCTGGACGACGAGCTTGTTCGGCTTGATCAGTTCTTGCCAATTCTTCTGGATCACTTCAGTTCACCCTCAAACGTTGCGGGCCGTTGTCTCGGCTCAACCGGTCGAGGAGACCGGAGAACCCTGGCGGCCCGTCTGCGAAAACCGCAGCGGCTTTGGTAACGGATGTGTACGAGTTAGACGCGACGACGCTTGCGCGGACGGCAGCCATTGTGCGGGATCGGCGTGACATCGCGGATCGACGTGACCGTCAGGCCGTTTGCCTGAAGCGCACGCAAAGCCGATTCGCGGCCAGCACCAGGACCCGACACTTCGACCTCGACGGTGCGCATGCCATGCTCTGACGCCTTGCGGACGGCATCTTCGGCCGCCATCTGCGCGGCATAGGGTGTCGACTTCCGCGAGCCCTTGAAGCCCATTGTGCCAGACGACGACCAGGCAATCGTGTTGCCCTGCGCATCGGTGATGGTCACCATGGTGTTGTTGAACGATGCGTTCACGTGAACCACGCCTGAGGCGATGTTCTTGCGTTCGCGACGACGAACGCGTGTTGCGTCTTTTGCCACTTCTTCTCTCCGGTCCTTCGAGCGCGCCCGTAGTGCCAGGCGCTGGGGACGCCGCCCGGAATACCCGGGCGGGCGAAATTACTTCTTCTTGCCTGCGATGGCCTTTGACGGCCCCTTGCGGGTGCGGGCGTTCGTATGGGTGCGCTGACCGCGGACGGGCAGACCCTTGCGGTGACGAAGGCCACGGTAGCAGCCAAGGTCCATCAAACGCTTGATGTTCATGGAAACTTCACGACGCAGATCGCCTTCGACCAGATAGTCGCGGTCGATCGTTTCGCGAACCTGCAGGATCTCTGCGTCGGAGAGCTGGAACACCCGCTTTTCAGCAGGCAGGCCCACCTTCGTCATGATCTCTTCGGCCTTCTTGGGGCCAATGCCGTGAATGTACTGAAGCGCGATCACAACGCGCTTGTTCGTCGGAATGTTAACGCCAGCAATACGCGCCATAGCCCATCTCCATGTCGGCCCGACGGATCGGGCGGTTGCAACAACTCCCGCGTCCGGTGGAGGCCGGTCCTTGCTGGGAGCACCACAGAAAAGAACAAGGCCGCCGGGAGGGCAGCCTCGTTTCATTCGTGACTGCGGCTCGGTTAGCCGGTGCGAACCGGAGTGTCAAGCCGCAATCGAGAGAACGCCAAACAAGACGCCATAAGCGTCGAAGTTCAGGTCCCGCGAGCGAGCGCGGTATCCATCGCCAAGGCCACCCGATCAATCGGCGCCATGCCGTCAATCCGGGTCAGTTGCCCGCGCTGGGCGTAGTATGGCGAAACGACCGCCGTATCACGGTTGTAGGCCTCGAGCCGCGTCTTGAAGACCTCTGGATCATCGTCGCGCCGCACAGGTTCACCGCGTGCAGCGGTTTCCTTCGCGCGGTTGACGATGCGGCCCACGAGAGCTGCCTGATCGACCACGAGCTCAACAACGGCATCAAGCTTCAGGCCCTTGTTCTTCAACATGGCATCAAGCGCATCGGCCTGAGCGACGGTACGCGGAAAGCCATCGAGAATGAAACCACGCTGAGCGTCGGCTTCCTCGATCCGGTCGGCGATGATTCCAACCATGATCTCGTCGGCAACGAGCTGGCCTGCGTCCATCACGGCCTTGGCCTTCTTGCCAATCGGCGTGCCGGCGGCTACGGCTGCACGAAGCATGTCGCCTGTCGAAAGCTGCGGGATGCCATGCTTGGACATCAGGCGGGTGGCCTGCGTCCCCTTACCGGCGCCTGGCGGCCCCAGAAGAATCAACCTCATCGACGTCCTCCCTTAAGCTTCGACTTCTTGATCAGCCCTTCGTACTGATGCGCCATCAAATGTCCCTGGATCTGGGAAACGGTATCCATGGTCACTGTGACGACAATCAAGAGGGATGTTCCGCCAAAGTAGAACGGAACTGCCGCGTAGGAAATCAGAACTTCTGGGATGAGACACACCAATGAGAGGTAGGCCGCGCCAACCACCGTGACGCGTGTCAGGACATAGTCGATGTGGACAGCCGTGCGTTCGCCGGGCCGGATTCCAGGAATGAACCCGCCATGCTTCCTGAGATTGTCCGCCGTTTCAGTCGGATTGAAGACAATCGCCGTGTAGAAGAAGCAGAAGAACACGATGAGCGCGAGATAGAGCGCAATGAACAGCGGCTGACCGTGGCCGAGCATGGCCGACATGGTCGTCAGCCACGCTGGCGCGCCTGCCGCCTGCCCCTGGAATGACAGAACAGTCGCCGGCAGCAACAGCAGCGAGGACGCGAAGATCGGCGGGATCACGCCGGCTGTGTTGAGTTTCAGCGGCAAGTGCGAGCTCTGGCCCTCATAGACCTGCATGCCGACCTGGCGCTTCGGATACTGGATCAGGAGCCTGCGCTGGGCGCGCTCCATGAACACGATGAACATCGTGACAAGGATCGACATCGCAATGATCGTGAGGATCAAGACGGTCGAAATCGCGCCTTGACGGCCAAGCTCAAGGGTACCGGCGATTGCGCGCGGGAGCTCCGCAACGATGCCTGCAAAGATGATCAGCGAAATGCCGTTGCCGATGCCACGTTGGGTGATTTGCTCACCGAGCCACATCAGGAACATTGTGCCGCCAACGAGCGTGATCGTGCACGACAACACGAAAAACAGGCCAGGCTCGGAGACGATGTTTCCTGAGCCCTGCAGACCGATCGAGATGCCCCAGGCCTGGAAGATCGCCAGCACCAGAGTGAGGTAGCGGGTGTACTGGTTGAGTTGCTTGCGACCCGACTCGCCCTCTTTCTTCAGCGCTTCCAGGCGCTTTGAGACGCTGGTCATGAGCTGAATGATGATGGACGCCGAGATGTACGGCATGATGTTCAGCGCGAAGATCGCCATGCGACCGACAGCACCGCCGGAGAACATGTTGAACAGGCCGAGAATGCCGGTCTGAGCGTTGCGGAAAGCCTCCGCCAGCGCATCCGGGTTAATGCCTGGGACCGGAACGTAGGTTCCGAGGCGATAAACCAGAAGCGCACCAAGTGTGAACCAGATGCGCTTTTTCAGCTCGTCAGCTTTCAAGAAAGCCGAGAAGTTCAGGTTTGATGCGAGCTGTTCGGCGGCCGATGCCATGAGGACGTCTCCGGTGCGCCGGTTGAAATGTGCCAGCGCAGTCTGACATGCGAACGCCCG
>JAIYEB010000053.1 GCA_027487195.1 Hyphomicrobiales bacterium
CGTTGCTGTCAACTTTGTCCTGAATGTTGAGGAAGGCGCCGAATACTCCATTGGCGATGGAGATGGGCGTTCGGAAAGCGCGCTGACAGAAGTTGCGGCTGCTCGCGTGCCGCTGGGTGATCGCGATCTGGGTGCAGAGAGCATGTATGAGTATGGCGCACGAGCCGGTTTCTGGCGGCTCATGCGATTGTTTCGCGAGCGCGGGCTACCGCTGACGGTTTTTGTCAGTGCGCTGGCGCTGGAACGAAACCTCGAAGCGGCACGCGCGATCCGCGAAGCCGGCCACGATGTCTGTTGCCATGGCTATCGCTGGATTGAGCATTATCGCCTCGACAAGGAAACCGAGCGCGCAGAAATCAAGAAAGCGCTGGCTTCGCTTGAGGCAACCCTTGGACAGCGCCCAACCGGCTGGTACTCACGCTATGCGCCGAGCATCAACACGCGCGATCTGCTGATCGAAGCGGGCGGTTTCTTATACGATTCAGATAGTTATGCAGATGATTTGCCTTACTGGATACGGCTTCGCGATCGCCAGCAACTCGTCATTCCCTATTCGCTCGTGACCAATGACGCAAAGCTTGTGAATGCGGTCACAGACGGCGACACGTTCTTCTCAATGCTGCGCGATGCGTTTGATACGCTCTGGGAGGAAGGACATGAGCGCCCGAAGATGATGAGCGTGGGCATGCATGGTCGCATTCTTGGACAGCCGGCGCGGATCGCTGGGCTGAAGCGTTTTCTCGACTATGTTCAGGGCCGAGATCAGGTCTGGGTCTGCCAGCGCCTGGCAATTGCGCAGCATTGGACCAAACGCTTCCCGATGCTGGCTGTGAAGGCGGCGTAGGGTTCGTGACTTGGGCAACCCACACAAAGGCTTGAACGGTCCTATGCGATCAGTGCCATCCGCGTAAGCCTGCTTGGCGTTCCTTCAGCGAGATAAAGCGTGCCGTCGCGCGCATCTCCCCAAAGCCCGTGCGCACCGTTGAGAACCGGTCGGCAACGACCAAGCCGCGTGCCATCGGAGGAAAGGCAGGTCAGCGTTGGCACGGCGTCTGTCACGTAGAGACGACCGCTTGCATCGCCCCAGATGTCGGAGGGGCGATGAAACCCGGTCCAGATCGCTTCAAGCGCACCTTTCATATCGAAAACCTGCAGCCTGCTGTTTTCCCGGTCAGCGACAATGATCCTGTGATCAAGCGTCACCCAAACACCATGCGCTGTCATGAATTGCCCGGGACCGTGACCAATCTCTCCAAACGACCGGATATGGGACAGATTGGCGTTGAAGATGTGGATCTGCCCGTTCGCATAGCCATCGGCCACGACAATTGAGCCGTCGCTTGCAAAAGCAATGTCGCTTGGGTGATTAAAGGGCTGCAGCGGACCGTGACGCTTGCCAAGCCGGTTCAAGACATTTCCGTGCGCATCAAAGCAAACAATGCAGTGGGCATCGCGATCGACCACCCAGAACCGCCCTGAAGGATCGGTTGCAATCATGTGGGCGTCGGACAAGTCGCTTGCGCCAAAACTGCGCAAAAACTGACCTTGAGCAGACAAGACGACAACCGGATCGCTTCCCGCTTCGGTGTATGGGTCGGTTCTCAGGAGCAGTGCAACGTCGCCGTCTTTCGTCAGTGTGACGTCCGTCACCTTGCCGGGAACCGAATGAGTTCCCCAGGGGCGCTCGATTTGAAAGCGTCGTTCGCCAAGCGCAACGACCAGAGCTTCAGACTGCATCGTTGCCTGTCCTTCTTTTGGGCACGGCGCATGTTGACTCGGCTTGGGCAGTCTTGTCTATTTGTAATACAAACTTTGTGGCGGATTGCTGACGGCTGGTTCGACATCGCGAACTGGTCAGTTTGGGCCACATGTACCCAAGGGGGTTGTCATGATTTTTTCGCGACGCAGTGCCTCAGCAATGGTTGCAAGCCTCGCCATGGGGCTGCTTTCGACCTCGGCAATCGCCCAGACGCCAACGCCCACACCTGGTGGAAACCTGACGATTGCCTGGCGCGCCAATCAGGAGCCTGCGTCACTTGATGGGCATATTGATCCGTTCCAGTCGACCTGGCTGTTCAACTCGTTTGTTGCCGACCCGCTGGTGGTTCTCGATGGCGAGGCGAAGTACCGCCCGGCCTTAGCCACCGCTTGGGAGGTCAACGCCGATGGAACGGTCTGGACGTTCAGGTTGAGGGCAGGGGTCCGGTTCCAGGATGGGACCCCGTTCAATGCCGCCGCTGTCAAATACAATATCGAGCGCATTATGGCGCCGGCCACAGCCTCAAAGCAGCTTGCAAGTGAGCTTGGCCCGATCCGTTCAATCGATCTCGTCGATGATCTGACCATTCGGCTGAACTACCCCCAGCCCTGGGTGACGCTGCTGGATGGCTTGCGCCGCATGCCGATCTGGTCGCCAACGGCCGCAGAGCGCTTTGGGCTGCAGGAATTCCAGCGAAATCTCGTTGGCACAGGCCCGTTCACGTTGGGTGAGTGGGTCAAGAACGACCGCATGGTGTTTCGCCGTTGGGCTGATTATGGCGGCTGGAACCCGATGTCGACGCATCAAGGCCCCGCCTATCTCGATCAGGTCACCGTTCGTTTCATTGGCGAGAATGCCGTGTTGAACGAGGCGGTGCGCGCTGGAACAACGCTCGTTGGCTTTTCGCTGACCCCTGACAGTCGCGAGATCTACAACAACCGCCCGAACTTCCGGTTCATGTCGCTCGGCCAATCCGGCACAGGGCTTCAGCAGGTCATGAACATCCGCCGGCCGCCGCTGAGCGATCTGCGCGTGCGTCAGGCGCTGCTCTTTGCCCGCGACATGCCAGCCATCAACCGTCTCCTGTATGATGGCACCTACATTGCCTCGGACGGACCGCTCGACAATGTGCATCGCTGCTTCTGGCCAGGCGCAACCGCCATGTATGCGCCAAACGCTGACCGCGCCCGCCAACTGCTTGATGAAGCGGGATGGCGCGTTGTCCAGGGCCAGCCGATCCGCCAATCGCGCGGCGTCGAAGGTGTGCCGGACGGCACGCCGCTACGTGTGCGCTGGACGACCATTCACCATCGCGAAATCGGCGAGGCGCTCCAGTCGCAGTATCGCCGGTTGGGGATTGATCTGCAGGTTGAACAGGTTCCGGGCCCGATCCAGCTTGATCGCGTCAATCGCCGTGACTTCGACCTGATGTTCCTGCGCCAGCGCTCGCCTGATCCTGTGATCCTTGATCAGGTCTGGAACTCGCGCTGGGATCAGCCCGGCGGCTGGGCCTGGACGGGGTTCAAGAACGACGAGCTTGACCGTGTCGTTGGCCAGCTTCGCGTTGTTGGAGACGATACGCGCCGGTGCGAGATCGCCAAGCAGGCGCAGGAAATCCTGATGCGCAACGCCGTGATGCTGCCGACCCTGTCCGAGCCGGTGTTCATTGCAATGTCGCCGCGGGTGCAGAACTTCCAGATGGGCTCGGAAGGCAACTGGTTCTTCCTGCATTCGACCTGGATCCAGCGCTAGGACTTACAAAGCGCCTGACGCGCGCTCCAAGGCGTGCGTCAGCTACGACCCAACCAGTCAAGGAGCCCGGATGGGCCGCTACATTGCCAACCGCCTGGCCCAGCTGATCCCGGTCCTGTTCCTGATATCGGTGATCGTGTTCGGAATCCTGCATGCGCTGCCAGGCGATCCGGCGGAACTGATCCTGCAAGGGGCCGAAGGCGGCGCACCACCAGAGCGGCTTCGTGAGCTGAAGACGCAGATGGGGCTCGATGATCCGCTGATCGTGCAGTACCTGCGCTTTGCCGGCGGCGCGCTTGTGGGTGATCTTGGGGAATCCATCCGGTTTCGAACGAGTGTGACCGGCCTTATTCTCGACCGGCTCTGGTACACGGTCGAACTCGCCCTTGCCGGGCTACTGGTTGCGCTTTTGATTGGGGTGCCGCTCGGCATGATCGCTGCGGTTCGCCAGAACAGCTGGGTCGACACGCTTGCCATGAGCGTTGCCTATGTCGGCGCTTCAATGCCGGTGTTCTGGTTTGGATTGATCCTGATCCTGACCTTTTCTTTCACCTTCTCGTGGTTTCCGCCGGCCGGCGCTGATGGTCTGATTTCGCTTGTGCTGCCGGCGATAACCCTTGGATTCGTCTCGGCTGGCCTGATCTCGCGCCTCGTTCGCTCATCGATGATTGAGGTGCTGGGTGAGGACTATATCCGCACCAGCCGCGCAAAGGGCATGTCGGAGCGCCTTGTGCTGTGGCGGCATGGCTTTCGAAATGCGCTGATCCCGGTTGTCACCATGGTCGGCCTGACATTTGGCGGAATGCTGGCCGGTGCGGTTGTGACCGAGACGGTGTTCTCGCGCCCTGGTCTTGGCCGGCTTGTGGTCAGCGCAATCCTGACGAAGGATTACCCGCTGGTTCAAGGCTGCGTGCTGTTTCTTGCGGTGCTCTACCTCAGCGTCAATCTCGTCGTCGACATTCTCTATGCCTGGCTTGATCCGCGGATCCGCTATGCGAAGTGAGCCAGACCTTGCGCCGGTCCTGGCAAGCCCTGCCGAAGAGACAGCGCTGCCTTCCCAGCGCATGCGCGCGCTGCAGCGCTTCCTGAGAAACCCCGGAGCCGTTGTTGGCGCCGGCGTTCTTGGGTTCTGGCTTGTGGTTGCGGTCATCTCGCCGTTTCTGGTGCCCTATGATCCAACCGACACGGTTGGCCTTGCGCGCCAGGCCCCGTCGGCAGAATTCTGGTTTGGAACCGATACGCTTGGCCGCGACGTGTTTTCGCGGGTTCTGGTCGGCTCGCAGATTTCGCTTCAGCTCGGCCTCATCAGCATTGGCCTTGGGGCTGTGCCGGGTGTGACCATGGGGCTTGTTGCCGGCTATTTCGGCGGGCTCACAGATGCTGTGATTTCGCGTTTCGTCGATGCCTTGCTGGCGTTTCCGTCGATCCTTCTGGCGCTTGTGATTATCGCGGCGCTTGGGCCGAACCTGCAGAACGTGATGATTGCGGTCGGGATTGGCACCGTGCCGCTTTACGCGCGTCTCGTGCGCGGCAGTGTGCTTGCGGTCAAGCAGCTGCCCTATGTCGAGGCCGCAAGAGTGGTCGGCAATCCCGCCTGGCGCATCATGTTCCGCCATGTCCTTGCCAATGCCTATGCACCGATTGTGGTGCTGTCGACGCTCCAGGTTGGCAATGCCATCCTGATTGGCTCTGGCCTGTCGTTTCTTGGGCTTGGCGCCCAACCACCAACACCGGAATGGGGTCTGATGTCGGCCGAAGGGCGCGATGTGCTTCGCCGCGCCTGGTGGATTTCGACCTTTCCAGGTGTTGCCATCCTGTCTGTGGTTGTCGCCTGCAATCTCGTTGGCGACGGGCTTCGATCCGCGCTTGATCCGCGCATGCGTGTGGATGGCTAGACCGGCAATGCTGAGGATATCGATATGAGTACTCCCCTGATTGGCATTCAGGTCTCCCCGATCAGCTTCGTCGATGAAGGCGTGGACGCGTGCCTCGACACGCTTCAGCAGCGGTGCGGCATCAACACATTGATGATCGGCACGATTTCCTGGCTTGGCCTCAAGGTTGGCCGGCGTATCAGCCATGCGCTTGAGGGCTGGCCTGACCATGGTGTGGCGAAGCCCTACACCATGCGCGGGGGCTCATATCTCAACGTGCGCCCGAAATACTACAGCCGGACCTCGATCAAGGATTTCCGCTCCACCGACCCGGAGATGGCCGGCAAGGACGTGCTCGACATGGTGATCCCCGCTGCGAAAAAGCGCGGCATGAAGGTGATCCCGGAGTTCATGGAGCCGCTGTTCAAGTATGCAGGCCATGGATCTGCCGCTGCAGTCGACATCCCGAACATGCCGCAATGCATGGAAGTCGATGTCTATGGTCGGGTGTCCGGCGAGCCGTGCACCTCAAACCCGGACTACAGGCTCTGGTGGCACGGCATCACGGAAGAACATTGCCGCGAGTATGACATTGACGGGATCATGTGGTGCAACGAGCGAAACTCCCCGCTCGACCGGATGATGCAGGGACAGGCTCCGGGTTGTTTCTGCGCACATTGCCGGCATGAAGCCGTGGAGCGTGGCATTGATGTCGAGCGGGTACGGCGCGCCTTCCTGCCGGTTGCGGCCTATTTCGAAAGCGTCAGGGCGGGTGAGCCGCAGGTCGATGGCGCGTTCATTGGCTTCCTGCGCGTCCTCCTGCAAAACCCGGAAGTGCTTCTTTGGGAACGGTTCTGGCTGGAGCGCTCAAAAGACCTTGATGCTGAACTCTACGGCATCGTGAAGTGGTGCAATCCCAAGCTTTCGTTTGGCCTCAACGTCTGGAACCGCAACCACTTTAATCCCATCCGCAAGGCGCAATGGGCCTGGGAAGAGCAGACAAGATGGTGCGATTGGGTCAAGCCCATCACCTACCAGCATCAAGCCGGCGAAGTGTTCATGAAAGAGATGGGCTTCTTCGGCTCCACTCTCTTGCGCGACTTCACAAGCTCCGAGTTTGTCCCGGCCATGTATGCGCTGCTGGGCTTGAAAGAAGCCCCTGCTGATCAGGTCATTTCGGCAGGAATGGATCCCGATACGTACGTTTTTGGCCAATGTGCGGATGCGGTGCGTGGCGTTGCAGGCAAGGCCAAGGTCTACATGGGCATTGGCGTTGATGCGCCGCGCGTGCGCGCAGATCAGGCGCAATGCACGCCCGATATAGTGCATCGCAGCGTCCATGCCACGTTTCGCGCAGGCGGCGAGGGGATTGTCTACTCGCCCAACTATGCCGGCATGAACCTGACAAACCTCGATGGTGGCGCAAAGGCGCTCGAAGAACTCGGCTTCAAGCCGCGTTCACACGCTTAAGGGAGGCTCGAATGCCCGAACAGGCGCCATGGCGATTTCAAAAGATCACCAAACCGATGTTCGATATCCCGACCGGGCACGTGTTGCTCATCGGGCGTGTCATTACCTGCGTCGGCAATGAAGTCATTGAAGATGGCTTTGTCGAAATTGAAGGCAAAACCATCAAGGCCGTTGGCAAGGCAAGCGAGCTTGGCGAGCGCCGCAGTCTTGCAAGGCATGTTGGCGGCACGATCATGCCAGGTCTCATCCAGAGCCATGGCCATCTCGCATGGGACGGAATTCACGACCTGGCCGCCCAGTCGATGAATGATGCGCCCGAGATCAGCGCCTACAAGTCGGCCGGCAACATGCTATTGAACCTGAGGGCAGGGGTCACAACCTTCCGCGATCTGGGGATGAAGCGCTCCAACCTCTTTGCCAAGCAGGCTGTCAGCCAAGGGATTTTTCCAGGTCCGCGCCTTCTGGTTTGCGGCGAGGCCATCGTCCAGACCGGCGGCCACACCTACTGGTGCTGTCATGAGGCATCAGGGCCTGATGAGATGCGCAAGGCCGTGCGCATGCAGGTGCGCGGCGGAGCCGATCTCATCAAGATCATGGCCTGCCATGACACGCTTGAGTTCACCGATGAGGAGCTCCATGCGGTCATCGATGAAACCCATCGCAACGGGCTGCCGATCACCGCGCACGCGACCTTTGATGCAGCCATTGCGCGCGTGGTTGCGGCGGGCATTGACTGCGTCGAGCATGGCGGTCGCATGTCGGCCGCAACGATCGATCTCCTGATCCAGAAGCGTGTGCCGATTGTCACGACGTTCGCGCCCCTCGTGCAGCAAAGTCAGCCTGCCATTGCCAAGGCCTATGGCATTCCGGACTGGAAACTCGAGGAACGCCAGAAGATGGTGGCGGACAAGAGCCGGACCGAGGGGCTTGTTGCAGCGGCCAAAGCAGGCGTTCCGATTGCCTTTGGCACGGATTGCGGCAGCCCCGCCGTGCAGCATGACGTGATTGGCCCTGAACTCGCCCACATGATCAAGGTCGGCGTGAAGAAGGATGCGCTCGACGCCATCCATTCGGCAACCGTGGTGCCAGCGGCAATCCATCGGCTGTCAGACAAGATCGGCTCGCTCAAGGCCGGAATGCTCGCAGACGTCATCGTGATCGATGGCAATCCACTCAACGACATTGCCGATATTGCAAAGGTCGAAATGACCTTTGTTGAGGGCAGGAGACTTCAATGACCCGTCTGACACAGTCGCTGTCCACCCGTCTTCATGATGAGGATGTGTCGTTTCGAACGAAGATGCTGGAGCTTGCGGCAACGCTTCCCGATGTGATTGCGCTTGGGCGCGGGGATCCGGACTTCCATACGCCGGCCCATATCGTGAATGCAGCCAAGGCGGCGATTGATGCGAACGAGCATCATTACACGCACCCGGCCGGGCTTCCGAAGCTGCGTGAGGCCATCTCGGCCAATCTCAAGTCCGAGTATGGCCTGGACTACGCAGCCGATGAGGTGATCGTTACGGCCGGCACCCAGGAAGCGGTCATGCTGTGCATGCTCGCGTTGCTCAATCCAGGCGACGAGGTCCTGCTGCCCGCGCCGCGCTTCACCTCCTACGATACAGCCGTCACCATGTGTGGCGGCGTTGTTGTCGAGGTCCCGACCGTTGAAGCCACCGACTATGCGCTTGTGCCGGCTGAAGTCGAAAAGCGCATTACCCCGCGGACCAAGGTCCTTGTCCTGATCACGCCCAACAACCCGACTGGCGCTGTCACCCCGCCTGATATGGTGCGCGAAATTGCCCGGATTGCGATTGAACGCGACATCATCGTCATCTCGGACGAGATCTACGCCAAGATCATCTTCGATGGCTCCGAGCATCTGTCGATTGCAACGCTGCCCGGCATGCGCGAGCGAACGATCACGCTCAATGGCTTTTCCAAATCCTATGCCATGACGGGATGGCGGGTAGGGTATGTGGCAGCGCCGCGTGAAGCATTGCGCAAGATGGTTGAGCCTCGCCACACCCTGTCGATCAATGCGGCAACACCCTCGCAGTTTGCGGCTCTTGCGGCGCTCACAGGGCCGCAGGAACCTGTCAACGATATGGTCAAGGCCTATGCAGAGCGCCGCACCTTCATGCTGGCTGCGCTCGACAGGATGGGCTTCACCTACGGCCATCCCGGCGGCGCGTTCTACGTTTACACAAACGTTTCAAAGAGCGGACGTGCCGCGCCGGAATTCTGCGAAATGCTTTTGAGGGAAGCGCGCGTCCTGGTGTTTCC
>JAIYEB010000138.1 GCA_027487195.1 Hyphomicrobiales bacterium
AGGACGGGTTGGCGCGTGTTGAGCATGATCGATCACTCCAGACCATCGAACGATCTCAGAGGCTGTCAGGTCTTTCCAGACGAAAACCGAAGCGGGCGTGCCTGAATTTTCACCAGACTCCGATGTTGGGCATTGATGTCCAGGGCTCTGAGACCGGCTTTGCGTCACCCTTTTGCAGGATCTCGACGGAAATCAGATCCGGCGAGCGCACAAAGGCCATGCGGCCATCGCGCGGCGGGCGGTTCATGACAACGCCGGCATCCATCACCTTCTGGCAATAAGCGTAGATGTCATCCACTTCGATGGCAATGTGGCCGTCCTTCACCCAGCCCTTGGACAGCTTTGCGGTTCGGTGGCAGCAGCGATCCTCGAGGGCAACGGGTGCGCCATCACGGTTCAGGAACAGCACAATTGGCTCACCAAGAAGCGTAAAGGGCTTGGGGCCTTCAGCCAGATCTGAAACCGGCATGACGGCATACCAGAAGCGGCGAAGGACGGGTTGGCGCGTGTTGAGCATGATCGATCACTCCAGACCATCGAACGATCTCAGAGGCTGTCAGGTCTTTCCAGACGAAAACCGAAGCGGGCGTGCCTGAATTTTCACCAGACGCCGATGTTGGGCATTGATGTCCAGGGCTCTGAGACCGGCTTTGCGTCACCCTTCTGCAGGATCTCGACGGAGATCAGATCCGGCGAGCGCACAAAGGCCATACGGCCATCGCGCGGCGGGCGGTTCATGACAACGCCGGCATCCATCACCTTCTGGCAATAGGCGTAGATGTCATCCACTTCGATGGCGATGTGGCCGAAGTTGCGGGCTGTGCCGTAGTCTTCCGGCTCCCAATTGTACGTCAATTCGATTTCGGGGGTGGGGCGCCCGCCTGTTTTGTCGAGCTGGCCCGGGCAGGACAGGAAGATCAGCGTGAACTTGCCGGCTTCGCTGTTCATCCGGCGATCCTCGACAAAGCCCATGATGTCGCACCAGAAGCGAAGGCTGTCCTCAAGATTGCGAACCCGGATCATCGTGTGCAGAAAGCGCATGGCCATACCTCTTTTGCGGAGCAACAGACTGTGCCTGTCCTGACCGATCTTGCGGCGCAACGTAAGGCCCTTATCGACGAAATGACGATGGCCTCGTCCATTGTCGCGTTTACGGGCGCTGGCATTTCGACAGAAGCGGGGATTCCGGACTTCCGCTCGCCGGGATCGGCCTGGACGGTCAACAAGCCGATTCCCTATGACGCGTTCGTGGCATCACCTGAGGTTCGCGCGGAAGCGTGGCGGCGCAAGTTTGCCATGGATGACGTGTCCGCTGGCGCGAAGCCAGCCACGGCCCACATCGAGATTGCCGAGCTTGTGCGGCGCGGGCGCTGTACCCGTGTTGTCACGCAGAACATCGACGACCTTCATGCGCGGGCCGGAGTGCCACACGAACACCTTGTCGAGCTCCATGGAAACGGGACCTATGCCGCGTGCATTTCGTGCGGAACCCGTCACGAGCTGGCGGACGTGCGCCCGCTGTTTGAGGCCAGCGGGCAAGCGCCACAGTGCAGGGAATGCGGCGCACCGGTGAAGTCGGCGACGGTCTCCTTTGGTCAGGCCATGCCAAAGCACGCGATGCAGAGGGCTGCCAAGGCGGCCACGTCCTGCGACCTGTTCCTTGTGCTTGGATCATCGCTCGTCGTCTTTCCTGCCGCCTCCTTCGTCGACCTGGCAAAACAGGCAGGTGCCAGGCTTGTCATTATTAACCGCGAGCCCACGGGGTTCGATGACCTTGCCGATTGGGTTTTGCGCGGAGAAATAGGGCCAGTTATTGCGGGTCTTGGCGCTTATTGAGCGTTTCCGAGCACAAACGAACAAATTTCTGCCATTGGATCTACGCAAGGCGCATACCGAGCGATCCGAATCAGGTTAACACTTTGCGAAGAAGTAGTGATTCGTCGTTTTAGGAGCGGGCAATGAGTAACGGCGACAAGACCTTTGCGTCACAGGAAGACGTTGGCGCGGGTTCATCTGATCAGGGCCTTGGCCTCGATGTTGCGGTTCTGTCCGGTAAGGTCAAATGGTTCGATGCCTCGAAGGGCTACGGCTTTGCCGCTGCCGATGATGGCGGCGCCGACATTCTCATCCACGTGACATGCCTGCGTCGCGATGGACACCAAACAGCCCTTGAAGGCGCGCGGATTGTGGTTGAAGCGCTCGACCGGCCCAAGGGTCGCCAGGCGCTCCGTGTCCTGTCGCTTGATAACTCGACTGCGCTCCACCCGTCCCAGCTGCCGCCGCCGCGCACCCATGTGAATGTCACACCGACGTCGGGCTATGAGCGCGTGATCGTGAAGTGGTTCAATCGGGTCAAGGGCTTTGGCTTTGTGACGCGCGGCGAGGGGACAGAGGATATCTTCGTCCACATGGAAACCCTGCGCCGCTTCGGCATCACCGAGGTCCGTCCGGGCCAGGTTTTGCTCGTTCGCTTTGGCCCCGGCTCAAAAGGCCTGATGGCAGCGGAAGTACGTATCGACGGGCCGGCCCTTCCGCAGACAAACTAGGCGCATGCGCGCGCTCCTTGCCCTTCTATGCCTCGGCCTTGGTCTTACAACGGCC
>JAIYEB010000122.1 GCA_027487195.1 Hyphomicrobiales bacterium
AGATTGTCCCAGCCCCCGCGCATGCCGCCGCAATGCTTGTCGATCAATTCACGAAACGGGATCGACATCGCCTCTTCAAAGGTGGCGGGCTTGTTCACGTGGCCTGACACGCAAAACAGCTTTGTGCCGACATTGTTCGGCTTGCCAAAGGACGAGAACCAGGCTGCGCCGCGCCGCAGAATGGTTGGAGCAACGGCGATGCTCTCGACGTTGTTGACCGTTGTCGGGCAGCCATAAAGACCGACATTCGCAGGGAATGGCGGCTTCATCCGGGGCTGGCCCTTCTTGCCCTCAAGGCTTTCAAGAAGCGCTGTCTCTTCGCCGCAAATGTAGGCACCTGCGCCATGATGGACGTAGAGATCGAAGTCCCAGCCGTTGAGGTTGTTCTTGCCGATCAGACGCGCGTCATAGGCTTCATCAATCGCGCGCTGGAGCGCCTCGCGTTCGCGCACATACTCGCCGCGCACATAGATGTAGCAGGTGTTGGCGTTCATCGCGAAAGACGCGAGCAGGCAGCCCTCGATCAGCGTATGCGGATCGTGGCGCATGATCTCGCGATCCTTGCACGTGCCGGGCTCGGATTCATCGGCGTTCACTACGAGATAGCTTGGCCGGCCATCAGAGACCTTGGGCATGAACGACCATTTGAGACCGGTCGGAAACCCTGCCCCGCCGCGCCCGCGAAGCCCCGAGGCTTTCATCTCATCGATGATCCAGTCGCGCCCGAGCGCGATGAGACCCTTCGTGCCATCCCAATGACCACGCTTCATCGCACCTTTCAGCGACTGGTCGTGGAAACCATAGATGTTCGTGAAGATGCGATCCCTATCCTGCAACATCACTCAAGCCTTCCCGCCGCTGGCAAACCCGGAAGCCTGCGCGACCCAGTCTTCGCGGTCGATACGGCCAGGAAATGACAGGTATGTGCCAACCCAGCGGATTTCTTCGCGGGTCCAGGATGCGATCTGGTCAAAATGGAAAATGCCAAGGGAATGGAGCTTGCTCTCATTCACAGGGCCAATGCCCTTGATCATCTGAAGCTTGTCGCCACGGCCAGTGCGCGCACTGGCAAGCCCTTTGGGCCGTGTCCCAACCGCATCTGCCTTCTGGTCCGCAGTTGCGTCTTTTGGCAGCAAGGCGAGCTTGGCTGCAATGTCAGCCTCTTCCGCCTTTGCCAGCGCTTCGCGGTCGACAGGCGCAGCCTTTGGCGCTTCGACGGCCTTCGCGACAGGCGGCGGTGCGGGCGCAGGCGCTGGCTGTGCGGCTGCAGCCGCTTCCTTGGCCGCTTTCGCTGCGGCCAGGCGCTGATCGAACGCGCCCTTCCACGACCCAACGACTGATCCGTCATACAATGCGGGTTCAAGCAAGGTGGTCTGGCCGCCTTCCTGCTCGGAAACACGCCGCTTTCCAGACTGCACGCCAGGCTTCGGCGCCTTGCCGGCTGCAAAGCTGTCAATCAGCGCGTTGAACGTCGCAGGCGTCAGATCTTCATAGGTTTCAGCACCAACCTGCACCATTGGCGCATTCACACAGGCGCCTGCGCACTCAACCTCTTCCCACGAGAACTTCTTGTCCTCAGAGAGATGGAACTGGTCGTGATGGATGCGTGAGCGGCAAATGTCCTTGAGCTCGTGCGCGCCGCGCAGCATGCAGGGCGTGGTGCCACAGACCTGAATATGGGCGGCTGTGCCAACAGGGCCGAGCTGGAACATCGTGTAGAAGGTTGCCACTTCCAGCACGCGGATTTTCGCCATGCCAAGGAAGCCCGCGATAAACTCGATCGCCTTTTCGCAGACCCACCCCTCCTGCTCCTGAACACGCCACATCAGCGGGATCACGGCAGAGGCCTGACGGCCGGCGGGATACTTCGTCAGGAGATGCTCGGCAAACGCCGCATTCTCAGCCGTCAAGGCAAAGCTTGCGGGCTGGAGATGGGCTGGAGCAAGACGGCGAACAGACATTACAAGGCTCCCGTCAACCGACGTAGAGAGAAGGCACCCATCGAAAGCGCCAGAGCGCCAGCCGCCGCAACGGCATGAATGGCAACGTTCAACGGCGCAAAGCCCGTGGCCTTGCCAACCAGAATGAGATCAAGACAGCCCATGGCCGCGCCAGCCGCCATGACAACGCCAATCGCGCGCCAGTCCCTGAAGATCAGGAACGCAATCACGATTGCTGCCATGACAAGGTAACGCCCGCCAAAGGCTTCAGCGAGCGAGGACTGGGGATGGCCAAAGAGATCAAGCGCAGCCTGGCCGAAAAGCAATGCTCCAGCGCCGAGATAGATCAGGAAGGCCGCAAACACCCACATCAGGGCTGGCATGAAACGTGTCATCGATCGACCTCGCCAAAGACGATGTCGAGAGACCCAAGCACAGCAGACACGTCCGCAAGCATGTGGCCGCGGCACATGAAATCCATCGCCTGGAGATGGGCAAAGCCAGGTGCGCGCAGGAAAGCGCGGTACGGCTTGTTCGAACCATCGGCGACCAGATAGACGCCGAACTCGCCCTTTGGCGCCTCGACCGCGGCGTACACTTCGCCGGCGGGCACGTGGTAGCCTTCGGTGTAGAGCTTGAAATGGTGGATCAGCGCTTCCATCGAGCGCTTCATCTCGCCGCGCTTGGGCGGCACGATCTTGCCATCGCGATTGGA
>JAIYEB010000310.1 GCA_027487195.1 Hyphomicrobiales bacterium
GTTCTGGCCTAAACGAACACCCTGTTGTAGCGACCGCCAAGGCTTGTGAGGATTTCATATCCGTTGGTGCCGAGCGCGCTCGCGACGCGATCAACGCCAAGGCCCGGCCCAATGAAGATCGCTGGCTCGCCCCGAAGGTTTGCTGCGCCTGGAACATCCGTCACGTCGAGCGTGATCAGGTCCATCGATACGCGCCCGACAATTGGCACTTCCTGGCCCGCAACACTGGCAATGCCGCCTTGCGTCGTGTTGCTTGCCGAACCAGAGCGCAGATACCCATCGGCATATCCAAGCGACACGGTTGCAATGAGCGAAGGGCGATGGGCCGTCCAGGCGCCGTTGTAGCCAACCGTTTCGCCAACGGTGACGACACGCACCTGAAGGATGGTTGCAGCCAAGGTCACGACGTCTGCCATCGGGTTTGGCGCGCCCGGCGTCGGGTTTCCGCCATAGAGCGCGTAGCCGGGACGCACGAGCCCTTCGCGGATGGGCTGGTGCTGGCGCAGGAACACGCCGGAAGAGTTGGAGAGTGACGGCACGGAGGATGGGAACAGAGCAGAGATGCGCTCGAATGCCGCGATTTGCCGGGCGTTCATCGGGTTGGCCGGCTCTTCGGACGCTACAAAATGGCTCATGATCAAGCGCGGGCGAAACACGGTGGGCAAGTCGCCGACCTCTTCAACCCTGAGGCCGAGACGGCTCATTCCGGTATCGACGTGAAGAGCTGCGGGCGTGCCCTCGGGGGCCTGATCGCGCCATTCCGCAACTTCAGCGCCGGAGCCAAGGACAGGACGCAGCCGATGCGTCAGGTATGTCGACACGCTCCCGATTGGCAGGCCGTTCAGGACATAGATGTCGAGGTCGGGTGCAACCGCACGTGCGCGTACGGCTTCGCTCAGGTGGGCCACGAAAAGCGTGCGACACCCGGCATCCTTCAGCGTTCGCGCGACAGGTTCAGTTCCAAGCCCGTAGCCATCGGCCTTGATGACGGCCGCGGCTTCAGCGGCTCCTGCCAGGCGCGAAAGGGCGCGCCAGTTTGCGGCAAGCGCGCCGGTATTGATGGTGAGCGTTGCGCCATGGGACGGGTTCGACATGGGTGCAGGCTTTGAAGGGAATCAGTGTCACGTCAAGCCCGCGATCAGAACGGACGTTAACGTCGTCTTGACCACGGGGTTGGTAACCTCGGGCATGGTCTCAAATCGTATCTTCGCATTGTGGCGGCGTCGTATCCTGATCGCGGGGTTTGCGGGCATCGCGCTGTCGTACTTCGGCTGGCACGCCTTCCATGGCAATTACGGCCTTGTTGCGCGTGATCAGCTGACAGTTCGGGTTGCGGCGCTTGAGGTTGAACTGAAAGCCGTGCGTGAAGAGCGGCAGGCGCTGGAGCGTCGTGTGGCGCTTTTGAAGCCGCAGAGCCTTGATCCTGATATGCTGGAAGAGCGCGCGCGCGCCACCTTGATGATTGCGCATCCCAATGACATTGTGCTGGTCGAACAACCCCAGCGCACCGAGCGCCCGCCAACACAGAATGCGCAGCCCCGGAGATAACCAGATTCTGGTTCTTTCTGAAGTGCGCCGGGCGTTTCCGGAAGTATATATATCAGTCTAAGTCATTGTTCTATATGATGTTATCAATGATGGCCCGGTCAGTTTTCGGGTAAAGCAACCCAAGATTCAACCGAAATCAGGTTCATCGTTATATTGCACTGCAATATCAGCGAGGTAGAACAAAACGCTTTCTCTTGAAAGTGTGCTCGCAATTCGTTTCATCTTGGCCTAGTTTGTCTTCAACGGTAAAAACGGTGAGGGGACGCGAGATGGCAGTGGCGGCAAAGAAGGCAGCAGGCGCGAGCAAGGCCAAGGCAAAAACGGTTGTTTCCAACCGCTTTGACTTCACGCGCGACGAAGAGATGCTGGCCTACCGCGAGATGCTCCTGATCCGTCGCTTTGAGGAGAAGGCCGGCCAGCTCTACGGCATGGGTCTGATCGGTGGCTTCTGCCACCTCTACATCGGCCAGGAAGCGGTTGTGGTTGGCATGCAGATGGCCATCAAGCCGGGCGATCAGGTCATTACCGCCTATCGCGACCATGGCCACATGCTGGCGATTGGCATGGAGAGCCGCGGCGTGATGGCCGAGTTGACCGGGCGCGAAGGGGGCTATTCGCGCGGCAAGGGCGGCTCGATGCACATGTTCTCGGTCGAGAAGGGTTTCTTCGGTGGCCATGGCATTGTCGGCGCCCAGGTCTCGCTTGGTACCGGGCTGGCCTTTGCGAACAAGTATCGTGGCAATGATCATGTCAGCCTCACCTATATGGGCGATGGCGCGGCCAACCAGGGCCAGGTCTATGAGAGCTTCAACATGGCAAAGCTCTGGCATCTTCCCGTGATCTACATTGTCGAGAACAACCGCTACGCCATGGGAACGTCGGTTGATCGCGCGTCTTCGCAAACCGATTTCTCCCAGCGCGGCGTTTCGTTCGGAATTCCCGGCGAGCAGGTCGATGGGATGGATGTGCGCGCGGTCCGGGCCGCAGGTGAAAAGGCTGTCGCATGGGCGCGCTCAGGCAACGGACCCTACATTCTCGAAATGCAGACCTATCGCTATCGCGGCCACTCCATGTCTGATCCGGCCAAGTACCGGCAGAAGGAGGAGGTGCAGAAAATGCGCGATGAGCACGACCCCATCGAGCAGGTGCGTGCACGCCTTCTCGCTGCCAAGTGGGCAAGCGAGGACGATCTCAAGGCCATCGACAAGGATGTGCGTGACATCGTGACGGATGCTGCGGAGTTTTCGCAGACAAGCCCGGAGCCGGCCCCCGCCGAGCTGTGGACTGACATTTACGCCTGAGACGGCGCAGCATTCTCCGTGTTTGCCAGCCCCATGGGCTGGCGCCCCACTGACCCGAAATTTTTGGATTTGTTCGATGGCCACCAACATTCTGATGCCCGCCCTTTCGCCAACCATGGAAAAGGGCAATCTCGCGAAGTGGCTCAAAAAAGAGGGCGACCGGGTCAAGTCCGGTGACATCATCGCCGAGATCGAGACCGACAAGGCCACGATGGAAGTCGAGGCGGTTGATGAGGGCGTGCTTGGCAAGATCCTTGTCGAGGCCGGCACTTCAGACGTTGCCGTCAA
>JAIYEB010000179.1 GCA_027487195.1 Hyphomicrobiales bacterium
ATGGCGAGCGCATACTTCAGGTACTCGAAGCGGTGCACCATGGCCGCAAGCGCAAAATAGAGCGCGCGCAGACCGAGGATCGCCATGATGTTGGCGGTGTAGACGATATAGGTATCGGTTGTGATCGCGAAGATCGCGGGCACGCTGTCGACCGCGAAGATCAGGTCGGCGATGTTGATGACGACGAGCGCGAGGAACAGCGGCGTTGCGAACAGCACCAACTTGCCAGTGGCCGGATCGGGCTGACGCACGAAGAACTTCTCGCCATGCAACTCCTGCGAAACGCGCATGCGCTTCGAGAAGAACTTCACGACAGGGTTCTTCGCCATGTCGGGGTCGCCTTCAGGAACGACGAGCATCTTCACGCCGGTGGCGATGAGGAACGCGCCGAAGATATACAGCACCCACGAGTACTGCTCGACGAGCGCCGCTCCGATGGCGATCATGATCCCGCGCAGCACGATGACGGCGAGAATGCCCCACACCAGCGCACGATACTGATAGCGCCGGGGGATCGCGAAAAATCCAAAAATCAGGGATATGACAAAGACATTGTCGATCGACAGCGCTTTCTCGATGGCATAGCCCGTAAAGTACTGCATGCCGGCCGTTGCACCCAAGTACCACCAGACCCAGATGCCGAAGACGATGGCAATGGCGATGTAGAACACCGAGAGCTTGAGCGACTCGGCGATGCCGAGTTCCTTGTCGTCGCGGTTCAGAACGCCGAGATCGAAGGCGAGCAGGACGATGACGAGGGTGATGAAGCTCGCCCACATCCAGATGGGTTTGCCGAGCCAGAGCGCGAAGAGAATGTCCATGTGTATGCCTATATCGCAGCGCGGGCCACGTAAGCCCGGCGCGACGCAACTAGGAATGTGCGACGTGTCCGACATCGCGCGAGACGTCTCTCGCGCCAGAGGGGCCCGGACGGGCTGGAGATACGTGAAACTGCGGAAAGTGCAAGTCTAAAGCGCGCCCACTGGGCCGTTTGGGTTTTACCGAGCTTGCGCAAGGCGCGCGAAAGCGATGCGATGGCCGTTCAAGTGCGTGAAAAGCACGGTGAGGGGATGCCCGAATGAAACGCCTGACCGAGCAAGCTATCAGGGGCTGGTTGTCGCTTGGGCCGCGATTTCTGCCATTTGCGGACGCCGCCACGCCTGAACTGCCCCTGAGCCGCCTGCTGCGTCTGTCGCTGTTTCAGGTGACAGTCGGCATGGCGCTTGTGCTTTTGATCGGCACCTTGAACCGGGTCATGATCGTCGAGCTCAATGTGCCGGCGTCGCTTGTCGGCATCATGATTTCGCTTCCGCTGCTGTTTGCCCCGTTCCGCGCGCTGATCGGACATCGCTCGGATTCACACAGCTCCGCGCTGGGTTGGCGTCGTGTGCCCTATTTGATCAAGGGCACGACATATCAGGCAGGTGGATTAGCGGTCATGCCGTTTGCCATCCTCGTCCTGTCCGGCCAGGGCCAGTCTGGCAGTGCGCCGGCGTGGATCGGGCAGGTCGCTGCGGCGTTCTCGTTCCTGATGGTTGGGGCGGGCCTTCATATGGTGCAGACGGTTGGCCTCGCGCTCGCAACCGATCTCGCCAAACCTGAATCGCGTCCAAAGGTCGTCGGCCTGATGTATGTCATGCTGCTCGCAGGCATGATTGTCAGCGCTCTGGTTTTTGGATGGCTGCTCCATGATTTCAGCCCCCTTGTCCTGATCCAGGTCATCCAGGGGACAGCCGTTGTCACGATTGTCCTGAACGTCATTGCGCTCTGGAAACAGGAGCCGCGACAGCGCGGGCGCGAACAGGCTGCGCTGCATGCGCCGAGCTTTCGCGAGGCCTGGGACGCATACGTTGCCGGTCGCCATGCGACCCGTCGCCTTGTGATTGTCGGGCTTGGCACGATGGGTTTTGGCATGGCCGATGTTTTGCTCGAGCCTTTTGGCGGTGAGGTGCTGCATTTGAGCGTGGCGGACACGACAAAGCTGACCGCAACTCTTGCTGTCGGTGGCTTGTTCGGCTTTGCGCTCGCCTCGCGGGTGCTCAGCCGGGGCACCGATCCCCTGACCATGGCCGCTTTCGGCGTTTGTATTGGCATTTTTGCCTTTGCCGCCGTCATTGCGTCAGCGCCGCTCTACACACCTGCCCTGTTTGTGGCCGGCACACTCCTGATCGGGTTTGGCGCCGGGCTCTTTGGCCACGGCACGCTCACGGCCTCGATGAACATGGCGCCGGAAGGCCAGGTCGGCCTTGCGCTCGGTGCCTGGGGTGCTGCACAGGCAACCGCAGCCGGTACAGCCATTGCCCTTGGCGGAATTGTGCGCGACGTGGTGGCGGCCCTGCCATTTGCCAAAGCGCATGACGCCGCCATGCCCTATCTCGTGGTCTACGGGATGGAGATTGCGTTCCTCGTGCTCGCGGCAATTGTGATTTTGCCACTGCTCGGCGCGCGCGCTACCGCGCAGCAAGAGCAAAGGGCCATTTAGCGCGTTCTTTTGGAGCGTTCGATTTAGAGCGCTCCTGGCGGAACACTTCCGGGCTCAAGTGCGCCTGAGCGAAGCAGGTTTCCACTTCGGTCGGACTTGTTCTACTGAGCGGGCCCGCCGTTGATTTGGCCAGGTCCATGCACCTCACACGACCCCTTCCGGCGATTGCCGCCATGCTTGCGGCGATGGCCATCTTTACCGCCAACGACACGCTGATGAAGCAGGTCGCTGCCGACTTGCCGGCCTTGCAGGTCATTGCGCTGCGCGGACTGTTTGCAACGCTCGCGCTTGGCCTTGTGGTGCTGTTCACCGATGCGCGCCGGCACCTGTCCCGGCTGGCTAACCCCGTGATGAGCCTGCGTTCGGCCATCGAATTCATCTCGATCGTCTGCTTCGTCACGGCTCTGGCCAGGCTTCCGATTGCCGATGTGATTGCACTTGCCCAGACGGCGCCCCTGATCCTGTTGCCTTTGGCGGCGCTCATCTTTGGCGAAAAGGTCGGCCCCTTGCGCTGGGCGCTGGTGGGTGCGGGCTTCGTTGGTGCGCTGCTGGTGACGCAGCCCGGCGGCGCCGGCTTTGATCCGCTCTTGCTGCTCGCGCTTGCAACAGCGGTTGTGCAGACCTTTCGTGACCTGATCTCAAGGCGGATCGCCAGCGACATCCCGACAACCATTGTCGGATTGTCGACGGTCATGTTGGTTGCTCTCCTCTCAGGGTTTGCCTGCCTGTTCATTCCCCTTGAGCCGGTTGCGACCTGGCATTGGGGCTATATGGCCATGTCAGGCACGCTGCTCGCTGCAGCCCACACCTTGCTGTTCCTCGCGTTTCGAATGGCGCCGGCAAGCCTTGTCGCGCCGTTTGGCTATTCGGCGACGCTTTGGGCGGTTCTGGCGGGTGTCCTGGTATTTGGCGATACGCCGAACGGACTCGCATTGCTGGGTATTGTGGTGCTTACGGTCTCTGGTGTCGTTCTTGCGCGCGTGCGCTCCTGAGGCCATGCGGCATTGACCTTGCCTGAACAAGGCAGAAAGCTGTTTTGATGAACAACGAGGTGCAAAAGCGCAAGGAGACTGCCGCGTTCACGTCGATCCTTGCTTCGGCGGGGCTTGCCGTCGCCAAGGGGGTGGCGGCGATCATGTCGGGCTCGCTGGCCCTGATGATTGATGCCTTGCATGGCATTGCGGATGTGGCTGCAACGGTCCTCACCTGGTTCGCGGTCAGGATCGGCGGGCGTCCTGCCGATGAGAAGCATCCCTTCGGTCATGGAAAGGTCGAAAGTGTCGCTGCTCTGATCGAAGTCGGTCTCTTGGTGGCGCTGGCGGGCTTCGCATTCGTCGAGGCCTTCGGACGGCTCTCAGGCGGCGAGGGCGTTGCTACGGTCCCGTTCATTGCGGTTGCCGTCGTTGTCCTGTCCATTGGCGTTGACCTCTGGCGCGTCAAGGTTCTGCGAAAGGTGGCAAGCGAAACCAAGAGCCAGGCGCTTGAAGCCGATGCCCTGCACTTCTCGTCCGACCTCTGGACATCTCTCGCTGTTCTGGTGGGCTTTGGCGGCATTATGCTTGGCTATCCGAAGGCGGACGCGATTGCAGCGGTCATTGTCGCCATCATCATTCTTGTGACGGCCTGGGGTCTTGGCCGGCGGACGGTTGAACACCTGATTGATACCGCGCCAGAAGGTGCGGCCGATCAGGTCGTCGACAGGGTCAAGGGTCTGCCGGGTGTTGTCGCGGTAGAGCGTATCAGGCTGCGTCAGGCAGGCCACATCATCGATGGCGACCTGACGCTCACCGTGCCCAGGACATTGTCGCCGGATCGGATCATGGCGCTGAAACAGCGCGTCGGTCGTGAGGTCGAGGAGATCCTGCCCGGGTCCCATGTGATCATCACGGCGAACCCGCGCGCGCTCGATGATGAGACCATGCTGGAGCGCGTGCTGCTCATTGCCGCCGGCCGCCGTGTGCCGGTCCATCATGTCATGGTCCAGACCGTCGATGGCCGGCTGGCTGTGGCGCTCGATATTGAGGTCGACGGACGGCTCAGTCTCGACGCCGCGCACGTCATTGCCTCCCGGCTAGAAGCGGCCATCCGCGAGGATCTTGGCTCGGACACAGAGGTTGAAACCCATATCGAGCCCCTCGAGCCGCATGGATTGCCAGGCCATGCAGCACCGCAAGAAGATCGCGCGGCCATATTGGCCGAGATCCACGCGCTTGCGCCCCGCCATCCGATGCTTGGCGACATCCATGATGTGCGCGTGCGCGACACGGCCAGCGGCCGTCTTGTCGTCCTGCATGCGACGCTTTCAGGCAAGGCAACCGTTGCCGAGGTTCACGACGCAGTGGACCCTTTCGAGCGCGAACTGAAAGCCCTTTGCCCCGGTGTCGTGCGCGTGGTTACCCACGCCGAGCCCAAGCGTTCGAGCTGATTCCAACTCTTGAAACCCGCTTCAACCCCTGAAGCCTGCTTGAACCCATGGCGTGCGGGGACTATCTGGACAGAATGTCAAAGCCCTTTACATCCGGTGACGATGGTCTGGCCCGCAAGGGGTACCATCATGGGAATCTGCGCGAGGCGCTGATCGAGGCGGCGCGGTTCTTGATTACAGAACGGGGTCCGCAAGGCTTCACGCTGATCGAGGCAGCGCGTCTCGTGAATGTCAGCCCTGCCGCGCCCTATCGCCACTTCAAGGATCGCGATGCGCTGGTCAGCGAAGTGGCGGCCATTGCGGCTGAGACGTTCGAGCGGCGCATGCGCATCGCCGGCGAAACGGCTGTGACGCCTCAAGCCCGCATGGAAGCCTTTGGCGGCGCCTACCTCGCCTTTGCCCGCGAGGAGCCAGGGCTTTACCGCGCGCTGTTCGATACACCCTGCACATTGTCCAGGCCCACGCTGATCTTCAAGGCGCTTGAGGCCTCCATCAGAGACCTGCGCCCGGATCATCCCGATCCAGGCGGCGCAGCCCAGGCCGTCTGGGCTTTGTCGCATGGCGTCGCGCTTCTGGTTCAATCCGGACAATGGCCGGCGTCGGGAAAGACGCCCGACGACGTTCTTTCGCTGGGTGCGCGATCACTCCTTGGGTGATTGGCCTAAGGGCCCCTTGAAGCCAGCTTGATCCGCTCCTATGTTAATGCCTGTTACATCGGCCATCCAAAGGAGATCATGATGTCGATGAGTGAAGCCGCAACGCCGTCTGGACAGCATTGGGCCCATCGCCCGCCGCTCTTTCAGTCAGGCTGGGAGATTGCCGCCATGGTGGCCGGGTTCGTGGCGTTCTGGCCTGTTGGCCTCGCCATTCTCGGGTTCCTGGCGTTTCGCCGACACAAGATGATGCGCGAGGAGCGCGGAGACGGGCAGATGTGGTGCAACACAGATCG
>JAIYEB010000071.1 GCA_027487195.1 Hyphomicrobiales bacterium
GTCGTTTTCTCGTCACCTCATTCCGGCAAGGTCTATCCAAGGCGGTTTCTCGAGGCCTCTCGGCTTGATGCGTTGACGCTGCGCCGCTCGGAAGATGCTTTTGTCGATGAGCTGTTTGCGGGGGTCGTCGAGCGCGGGTCGGCGCTGATCCGTGCGCATTTTCCGCGTGCCTTTCTAGACGTCAACCGCGAGCCCTATGAACTTGATCCGCACATGTTTTCCGGGCGTCTGCCTCCCTTTGCCAACACGCGCTCGGTTCGTGTCGCCGGCGGCCTTGGGACAATCGCGCGTGTCGTCTCAGAGACCGAGGAAATCTACGCTGGGCCGCTGCAGGTGGACGAAGCGCTTGATCGGATCGAGCGCTATCACAAGCCCTACCATCGCGCGCTGCGCGGGCTTGCCGGTCGCGCCAAGCGCGCGGTTGGTTCGGTTCTTGTGGTGGATTGCCATTCCATGCCGAGCCAGGCGCGTCTCGGCGACAAGCGCCAGAGCGATTTCGTGCTTGGTGACCGCTACGGCACGTCCTGCGCTGCCGAGGTGATCGACCGGGTGCAGGAATGTCTTGAACAGCTCGGCTACACGGTCTCGCGCAACAGACCCTACGCAGGGGGCTATATCACCGAGCAGTATGGCCAGCCCCATGCTGGGTTCCATGCCCTGCAGATCGAGATCTGCCGCAGTCTTTACATGGATGAGCGGCGCTGCGTGAAGACCGGTGGTTTCGCCTGGCTGTCATCGGACCTGATGAAGGTCGCTGAAGCGCTGGGGTCTCTTGGGCCATTGGCCGCGCGGCCGCGCGCTGAAGCTGCGGAATAGGACTTCAAGATGAGCTTTGCTTCTGACAATTGGTCTGGCGCGTCGCCGGCTGTTCTGGCCGCGGTTTCAACGGCTTTTTCCGGCGATGATGCGCCGGCCTACGGAACGGATCCCCAAACTGCCGAGGCAAAGGCTGCCATTTCGGATGTGTTTGAACGCGATGTGGCCGTGTTCTTCCTCGGCTCTGGTACAGCTGCCAACGGTCTTGCCATTGCGCATCTGACAAGGCCATGGGGCGCGGTGTTTTGCCATTCTGCGAGCCATGTGAATGCCTCTGAGTGTGGCGGGCCGGAGTTTTTTTCAGGCGCAAAGCTGATTGGCATTGAAGGCGAGGCAGGCAAGATCACGCCGGACAGCCTTGCGTCCGCTCTCGGGGGTCTCAGGATCGGCGATCCGCACTCCGTCCAGCCAGGCACACTGTCGCTGACAAACCTCACCGAGGCCGGCACCGCCTACAGTGTTGGCGAAGTTTCCGCGCTGTCAGATCTGGCAAGGTCATATGGCATGGCTGTCCATATGGATGGGGCGCGCTTTGCCAATGCGGTTGCGCGGCTCAAATGCACGCCGGCGGAACTGACCTGGAAAGCCGGCGTCGACGCGCTTTCTTTCGGCGCCACGAAAAACGGCGCCATCGCTGCCGAGGCTGTCGTGTTCTTCGACAAGGCTAAGGCGGCGGAGTTTGAATTCCGGCGCATGCGCGGCGGCCACCTTCTGTCAAAGCATCGATTTGTCTCGGTTCAGTACACGGCCTGGCTGAAAGACGGGCATTGGCTGGCGCTGGCCGGCCATGCCAACGCCATGGCCGACAGGCTGGCCGGTGGTCTTCGCGCCCGTGGCATTCAGCTGGCCTGGCCGGTCGAGGGCAACGAGGTGTTTCCGATCCTGCCGCACGACCTCGAGGCGCGGCTCAAGGCCCAGGGCTATCAATTTCACCGCTGGTCCGGCCCTTCTCCCGCCGTGCCGAATGCCAGCGTCTGTCGTCTTGTCGCATCGTTCAAGACCCGTGCGGGTGATGTCGACGCCTTTCTTGCAGCGCTTGATCGCGCCGCCCAAACAATCGCTGCGGAGTAGCCATGCCACGTATTGCCGTTTTCTGCGGGGCCGCCCACGGGCGCTCACCGGAATATGCGACATCGGCAGCCGAGGCTGCGCGTGTGTTTGTCGCCGCCGGCTATGAGATTGTCTATGGCGGCGGACATGTCGGCTTGATGGGGACGGTCGCAGATGCTGCGCTTGCAGCTGGCGGCGTTGTCCATGGTGTCATTCCAACGGCGCTGATGGATCGCGAGCTTGGCCACAAGGGGATCCAGCACCTGCATGTCGTGCCGGACATGCATGCCAGAAAGGCTATGATGGCTGATCTTGCTGATGGGTTTGTTGCGCTTCCCGGCGGGATTGGCACGCTTGAAGAGATCTTCGAGCAATGGACCTGGACGCAGCTTGGCTATCACGCAAAGCCGATTGCCTTTCTCGATGTCGCGGGCTTCTACAAGCCTCTTGCCGGCTTTCTCGATCAACTCGTCGCCACCGGCTTTGTGAAGCCCGAGAGCCGCGCCGCCGTGACCGTTGTGTCGACCCCTGAGGCCGTCGTTGAGGCCTTCCGCAGCCACCGCGCACCTCCGGTCCGCTGGAAGACCTGAGCGTCATCGACAAAATCAAACGGGCGCCCTTTCGAGCGCCCGCTTCAGGTCATTTGGCTTCAATTGCCGAAGCAATGGCAGGTCAGGCTGCGGCCTTCTGCTCGATCGCAGCAGGGCGTGCCGTGCTGGCAATGGCGATCTGGCGCGGCTTTGCGGCCTCGGGGATCTCGCGCACGAGATCAACGTTCAAAAGCCCGTGCTCGAGGTTGGCGCCAGCGACCTGGACGTGGTCGGCGAGCTGGAAGCGGCGCTCGAAGGAGCGGCCGGCAATGCCCTGAAACAGCACATGGCGTGTGTCGCCTTCAGCATTGGCCTTCAGACCTTTGACGGTCAGCACCTGCTCGCGCACTTCAACCGAGAGCTCTGATTCAGCAAAGCCTGCGACCGCAACGCTGACGCGATAGGCGTTCTCGCCGGTCTTCTCGATGTTGTAGGGCGGGTAGCCTGCGGGCTGGTCGGACGCGCCGTCAAGCAGCGAGAACATCCGGTCGAAGCCGACAGTGGTGCGGTAGAGGGGGGACAGATCAAGACGCATAACATCCTCCTTGAGCGATGTTGCTGTAAGGTCCGCCCACTGGGCCGGACCTTTGGTTTTGCGGAGCCAACATGGCCTCCGCGAGACAACAGATGGGGAGGGGTTTTTCGCTGTGCAAGGGGTCGCCGGCTCAGGGCCCGCGATCACGAATGCGCGAAGATGTCGGTCTCCGGCCATCCTGCCAGATCAAGTTCGGCGCGCGTTGGCAGGAACCTGAAACAGGCGTTCGCCATGTCTGTCCGGCCCTCGCGGGCCAGAAGCCCATCGAGGATCACCTTCATCTTGTGCAGGAACAACACATCGGACGCCGCATAGGCGAGCTGCGCATCCGAGAGCTTTTCTGCGCCCCAGTCTGACGATTGCTGCTGCTTTGAGATTTCCTCACCGAGGAGTTCCTTCACAAGGTCCTTCAGGCCATGCTTGTCAGTGTAGGTGCGCACAAGGCGTGAGGCGATCTTGGTGCAGTAGACCGGGGTCGTGACAACTCCGAAGGCATGACGCAGCACTGCAATGTCAAACCGTGCGAAGTGAAACAGCTTGGTCGTAGAGGGATCAGCCAGAATCCGCTCAAGGTTGGGGGCGCGACGCTGGCCTGGCGCAATGCGTACGAGATCCGCCGATCCATCACCAATCGAGACCTGCACAAGGCAGAGCCGGTCACGATGGGGATTGAGCCCGAGCGTTTCGGTATCAATGGCCAGAATCGAACCTGCGCTGAAGGTTGCGGGCAGATCGCCCTCGTGAAAACGAATGGTCATTCTGAATTGCCTCGCGCAGCTGTTCTCCGGCTCTAAAGCATGTCGGATCAAAGTGGAAGCCGGATTTGCAAGACAATGCGGGCAAAAACAAGGACTTAGAGCGCTGCTTTGTTGCCCGTTGCGCCAAGCCTGCCCAGCCGGTGCGGGACGCTGCAGCAAAGCGCGCCGTGGTCTCGACAAGATGCCCAGGGGCATTCCTGGCGCCATGTTTGTGATTGCCTCCAAACGATGCGCTGCAGGGGGCGATCAGGGGCGGGAGCATGCATTCGTCCGCAGGGGTTCGAGCATGACCGAGCTGAACAGGGCCTCAGGCCCGTTTCGCCATCTCAGATGGAAACGAAGTCGCTATTGCCTCGCTTGAACCTGAATGCGTCTTCTATGGTGGGCATGGCTGCAGTGCTGATGAGTTCTGCAGCTTCCTTTTCCAGGCGCTCACGCATGACCGGATCGTAGGGTGCTGGACCAAAAAACGTTTTCGTTCGGAGAAAGTCGCGCCGCACGAACACAGCGCGTGAAACGCGTTCGAAAAGCGTTTGTGACGAAAATGGCTTGGCCACAATCTCATGGGCACCAGCCAGCACCGCCGCTGTCACAAGCGCGCGCGTGGGAGCTGCAGACATCACGACAATCGGCAGCGTCTGGGTGATGGGTTCGCGACGCAGTATGCGTGTCACTTCCGGCGCTGTAAGCCCAGCCATGTCATGGTCGATCAGAACAACGCTTGGGACAAGGTGTCGAGCGGTCGCCAAGACCTCTATGCCATCGCGGCATTCCGATATCTTGCGAACGCCATACCCACCCAGCGCAGAGCGGACGATCTGGCGCGAGAGAGAATTCGAGTCCCCGACGACAACCGTCAGGCCAGATATTTTTTTCGATGAGATCACAGATCGTTTTCGTTCAGGTGACTTACCATGGCGCATCTCAATACAGTATTTTTCTTACTTAATCCTGCGCAGGTTAGAAGTCAAATTCAATTGGTAGGGCAGGGTGGTTGTAAAAACTAGCAGTTTGCCGCGCGCGGAGCGGATCTGTTGCCCAAAGCAGCCTTCAGGTGGATGCCCGCGTATCCCTCATTCTCGATCAAAGGCGATTGCGCAAGCATTCAGGAGAGCAACAGCGCGCATGAGCCACCGCCTAATGCTTCCCGCCGCCTGTCTCCCGTCGACGGGCTCTCCCCGGATCTGGACGAAATCAGGGCCTCAGGTCGCCAGCCAGCGGCCTTCTACCGCGATTGCTGCTTGCGGCACCTTTCGCAAGGTCATGCA
>JAIYEB010000177.1 GCA_027487195.1 Hyphomicrobiales bacterium
CGCGACGTGCAGCGTATTTTCCGGCCGATTTTCAATCAGGCCGAGATGTCGACCGACGGCAGTGATTTTGATGTCCTTTTCCGCGATGGCGATGCGTTCGCCATTGGGGATCTGAAAGGGTCGATCCTGCATACGCCTGGCCATACGCCAGCCGATATCGTCTATGTGATCGGCGAACATGCGTTTGTGGGCGACACGCTTTTCATGCCGGACTACGGCACGGCACGGGCCGACTTTCCCGGCGGAGACGCCCGCACGCTCTACCGTTCAATCAAGAAACTGCTGTCGCTGCCGCCGCAGACGCGGCTTTTCATGTGCCACGATTACAAGGCCCCCGGACGCGACCATTATGCCTGGGAAACGACGGTGGCCGAACAGCGCGCTGCCAATGTGCACCTCGCAGGCGATGTCACGGAAGATTCCTTTGTCGCCATGCGCGAGGCGCGCGACGCACGGCTGTCAGTGCCGAAGCTGCTTTTGCCCTCCATCCAGGTCAACATTCGCGCCGGACGCTTTCCCACAGCCGAGGCCAATGGCGTGCGCTACCTGCTCGTTCCCGTAAAGGCAAAGAGCGAGAGTGCGCTGATCGCGACAGCGGTCTGAATACCCTTTCAACCAGGGCAGAAGACCATGTCTAGAAATCTCGGATCGATTGATCGCGGATTGCCAAGGAAGGCAACCTGACGCCTCGGGCGGTCGTTCAGCCGCCTCTCTGGCAAGGACCAGCTTTGTTGCGAAGGGCGCGCCAGGCCGTCAGGGCTCAAGCGCGCCGGGACCAGGCGAGCAGCGCAAGGTTCCATGAAATGCACCACGGCAGCGCGAGGCCAAGCGCTGGCCACCGCCCGAGCGGAACAGCCAGGGCATGTGCCAGCAGGAGCGCGAGGCCAAATCCCATCAGGCCTAGTATCCCGCTTGCAATCATCGCAGCCGTCGCGCGTCCGCCAATCCTTGGGTGCAGGATCACGATCAGGCTCGTCAGCACAACGGGGAAGGTGGCAAACAGGCCAGTCCATTGCGAGCCGGCCCAGGCGCTGATCGAGGTCACGAATGCGACCAGGGTCGCAACCCCCGCCGCGCGTAGCGGAATTGCAAACCACGGCCTGTCGGCTTTGGCCGGAACCGGCGCATTGAGGTGCGCGCGCAATCCGCGATGGGCCAGCGGGAACACCAGGAGTGTCACAGCCAGCATGACCCAGAACGGTGGGCTCAGGTAGGCAAACGACATGAGCGTGACGGCCCAGCCGCCGAACGCTGCGCCAAGGGCCGGCAGCGTGCGCATGTGCTGGGCCGCCATCACATAGGCGATCGAGTAGGCTGCGGTTGCCAGGTTTGCGCCTGAACTTGCCAGCATGGCCCCGGCAATGAACGGGTCTTGATGCTCCATGGCGAGGAAGGTGTAGATCGGTCCAGCCGAGACCGGCAGCGTTGCGACCATGGCAGCAACGAGCGGACCGGTGCGCTCGGCGATCAGCGACGCCAGAACGACGATCGCTGCCGTCGTCAACATCTTGACGAGCAGCAGGGCGATTGCAGGATCAAAGGGCAGCGGCAAAAGCATCAGCGATGTCTGTCGTGCGTCATTGAGCGCAGATCTGCAACCCACCCTATCGACGGAGGCAACAAGGGCTGGCGGCTCCCGTGCGCTGGGTTTTGGCCCGGCGTGGGATGGCCGGTGTGACCTCGTCTGGCTCAGGCGCCGCGCCTGGCCGCGGAATTCGGGGACTTCCCGTGGATATGCTGGGCCTGTCCAACGACATGGCGCGTTGACCCGACGATCAGCGGATCAGCGCCTGACACAACCTCATGGTCCTTGTTTGGATAGTCGAGGGACGACAGGAAGTGCTGCAGGCAGTTGAGCCTTGCACGCTTCTTGTCGTCTGACTTCACAATCACCCACGGCGCATCCGCCGTGTCGGTGTAGAAGAACATGGCTTCCTTGGCTTCGGTGTAGGCGTCCCACTTGTCCAGCGACGCGATATCGATCGGCGACAGCTTCCAGTGTTTCAGGGGATCGTTTTCGCGCGCCTTGAACCGTCGCCCCTGCTCCTCGCGCGTGACCGAAAACCAGTACTTGTAAAGGCGAATGCCGGAGCGCGTGAACATCTGCTCGATCAGCGGGGCCTGGCGCATGAATTCGAGATATTCGGCAGGCGTGCAGAAACTCATGACGCGCTCGACATCGGCACGATTGTACCAGGAGCGGTCAAAGAAAACGACCTCGCCGCCGGCCGGCAAATGTTCGATGTAGCGTTGGAAATACCATTGCGTGCGCTCGCGGTCCGTCGGCTTTTCAAGTGCCACGACCCTCGCGCCACGCGGATTCATGTGCTCGGTGAAGCGCTTGATGGTCCCGCCCTTGCCGGCAGCGTCGCGGCCCTCAAACAGGATCACGATCCGCTCGCCCGCTGTCTTGATCCAGCTCTGCGCTTTCAGCAGTTCGACCTGCAGCGCCGCCATCTGGCGTGCATATGCGCTCTCCGTCAGCCGATCATCATAGGGGTAGGCGCCGAGTTCGAACGCGCGCCGGATGGCATCGGGGTCGGCTCCGGCTCTGCGCAACGCGTCGCGCCGTTCCACCTTTGTCGTGCGCCGGGTTGTGGGTGCGGGTGGCGCGTCCTTTTCAGGGATCGTATCCGCCACAATGGCTGCAGCCGCACGCGCGATCATCCCAGCACTGTTCACCGTGTCTGTTTCAGGCCCCGCTGTCGCTGCATCAGCAACGGGCATCTTGTCCTGATTGTCGTTGTCCATTCTATACTCCGACCGCGCGCGGTGCTGAGAATTGGCCGTTTGTCAGGCCAGGTTGCCGGCAAATGCTATGCATGATCTGGCGCAAAC
>JAIYEB010000410.1 GCA_027487195.1 Hyphomicrobiales bacterium
CCGGACGGATCTGCGATCCATGGCCTTTATGCTGCGGGTGGGGCCGCTGCAGGCGTTTCAGGCCCTGCAGCGTCTGGCTATCTCTCCGGCAACGGCCTTTTGACCGCCGTTGCGCTGGGTGCGATTGCAGGAGCTACGAGATGATCCCACGGCGGAACGCGCGCGCCACGGCATGCGGACGTGACACCGCGCCAAGCTTGGACATCGCGCTCGTTACATAGGATTCAACAGTGCGGCTCGATAATCCAAGCTCGCTACTGATCTCGCGGGCGGTCTTGCCTTCTGCAACAAGCCCCAGGCACTCCGCTTCACGCGGGGAGAGGACCTCACGCGATTGGGATTGTGCATCGAGCGCTGACAGTCGGTCGACCGCCATCACGGCTGCAAGATCAAGCAGCGTCACGATCCACGGTTCCGGCTGCGGGCTTGCGCCTTCATAGATGATACGCCCGACCACGCCGATGCTGTCCTCGATCGGGATAATCCACGCATCTATATCCCGCCGTACCCCGCCGGAACGCACGCGCCGATCAGCTGTGCCGCCATTCGCACGCTCTGACTCGGCACGATCATGATAGTGGCGAGCACCTGAAAAGCCCGCAATCACAGCAACATGAGAGAGCTTGGACATGATCGTCGAGGCACTATCAATCAACGGAAGCTCATCGACAAATTCGCGACAGGCCCTAGCAATTTCTAATCCATTATCAGCTTTAATCATCAAGACAGGGTGTCTGGAATCGCCGCCTGGCTCAATCTGTCCAAAGCGACAGGTTCAACGCTGCAAAACCATACGTTTCGTTGCGCGCATTGACAGGATGCCAGCGCGATCAAATCCGCGCCTCGTGACCACGACATGCGCGTCCTCGACATCAATGATGAGGTATTCCGCAGGGTCCTGGCTCTGATCGGGCCTGGCCGATGCGGAGGGGACGCCCCACATGGGAATGGAGCCCGGCAACATCGTGTGCATGGGGGTGTGCATGTGACCGTGCACGACCATGTCTGCGCCAGCGCGCCGGAGCGCCTCGCTGACCTCGTCGCCGTTTAGAAGGCGTTTGGCGCTGTGGCCCGCCATCACAACGGGATGGTGGATGGCCACAAGCCGGAAGGCATTCTCATGGGCGAGCGCGCTGACAAGCTCATCGAGTTGTGCCCGGCTGACCCGTCCTGTTGCACGAAATGGCGGACTTGCGATTGCGCTCGAAAGGCCGGCGAGCACAACTGGACCGCGCCGACGCAGGACCGGAAAGCCAACCTGACCGCTATCGCTTGTCAGATAGGGCGCCCACGACTGGACCACGGCATTGAGTGCTCCTGGAACATAGGCATCGTGATTGCCGGGGATCACAGTGACGTCAGTTGCCGGGCCAAGGCCGTCCAGCCAGTGCCGTGCCGCGCTGATCTCGCCTGGCAGCGCGAGGTTGGTCAGATCACCGGCGACCACGATGTGATCGGGGCGTTGGGCCTTGAGATCGGTTGTGATGGCTAAAAGCGTTTCCGGATCATGGATCAGGTGACGCCTGCGCTTCCAGTTGGCCCACCCCAGAACGCGCTTTGACGCCAGTTCGCCAAGTCCAGGCGATGACGGGGGTCTGAGGTGTGGGTCGGAAAGGACTGCAATGCGAAACGCCATGGTCCCTGACCAATGGAATGAATTTGACCTATCGATCCTGCGTTGTGGCAACCACAAGTTCGAATGTCAAACTCGAAAATTCCACTAAAATCATATGCTTGCCAGTGGTTCTGATGATTTTTGACATTTGCTCCGACCCTTGTCCCAGAGGGGATGCAAAAGTCAGAGTCAGACCACTCGTCGGCGCGCGAGCCTGGATCAGGTGCTGGTATGACCTATGCAACCTGTCCTGCACGATCGTCATCAATGTCCTGATGTGGAACAGGAGTGTCTCATGATGAAGTTTGCTCTTCTGGTCGGTGCGCTTGTCTTGGCCTGGTACGGCTATGACTGGCTGCATATCCGGGCGTCAGCGGCTGCGGGCCACCATGCGTTCGAGGTCTTGAGCGGCACCATTTTGCTGATCTCCGCCAACGCATATTTTCTCTTGCGGGAATGATCGCATTTTTGTGACGATTTTGGGATGCGCTTGACGCGCTGTGGTGCTAGAGAGCGCGCCTCTTCGGGGCGTTGCTCCGGCGGAGCCTGTCTGGGCAGACGGTTTGCGGGCGTGGCGGAATTGGTAGACGCAGTGGATTTAGGTTCCACCGGCGCGAGCCTTGGGGGTTCGAGTCCCTCCGCCCGCACCACTCCGAGCCAGGGCTTCGAAGACATCTGGGACGGAAAATCATGACGCAAGTGACCGAAACGCTGGCCGAGGGCCTCAAGCGCGAATTCAAGATCGTGGTGCCAGCGGCGACGCTGAGTGGCCTGATGATGGCCAAGCTCACGGAAATGAAAGACCGCGTGCAAATCAACGGGTTCAGGCCCGGCAAGGTGCCAATGCCGCACCTGAAGAAACTCTACGGCAAGTCTGTGATGGCTGACGTCATCAACGACCAGGTATCTGTCACGACCAAGTCGCTGACGGAGGAACGCGGTTTCAAGCTCGCCATGCAGCCGAAGGTGACGCTGCCGGAAGAGCAGGCCGAGGTTGAGGCCGTGCTCGATGGGCAGAGCGATCTGTCCTACGGAATGGCATTCGAGGTTCTGCCGAAGATCGAAGTCGGTGACTTCAAGACCATCAGCCTTGAGAAGCTCGTCGTGCCGGTAACGGACGCCGAGATCGACGAGGCCATGAAGCGCATCGCCGATCAGAATCGCCCGTTCGAGGCCAAGGACGGCGCTGCCGCCAAGGACGATCAGGTGACCATGGACTATGAAGGCTCCATCGACGGCGTTCCGTTCGATGGCGGCAAGGACACCGATGCCAACCTCGTGCTTGGCTCCGGCATGTTCATTCCGGGCTTTGAAGATCAGCTGATCGGCAAGAAGGCTGGCGATGCGGTTTCGGTGAAAGTCACTTTCCCGGCCGATTATCAAGCCGCAAGCCTTGCCGGCAAGGATGCCGTCTTTGCCGTGACTGTGAAGCTGGTGTCTGCGCCTGGCTCCGTGACCGTTGATGATGCGTTCGCAAAGACGCTTGGCATGGAGTCCCTCGACAAGCTGAAGGACGCCATCCGCGATCAGATCGGGCGTGACTACAACATGGTCTCGCGCGCCAAGGTGAAGCGCAAACTGCTCGATGCACTCGATTCAAGCTACACCTTTGATCTGCCGCCGACCCTGGTTGATCAGGAGTTCGAGATCGTCTGGCGCAACGTCACGAACGAAATGCAGCAAACTGGCAAGACGTTTGCCGATGAGGACACGACGGAAGAGGCCGCCAAGGCCGACTACCGCAAGATTGCCGAGCGCCGCGTGCGGCTCGGTCTTCTGCTGGCCGAAGTTGGCGAGAAGGCTCAGGTCCAGATTACCGACGAAGAGGTCAACCGCGCCTTGATCGAACGCGTCCGGCAGTTCCCGGGGCAGGAGCGGCAGGTCTATGACTTCTACCGCAACAACCCGAACATGCTTGCCGAACTGCGTGCGCCGCTGTTTGAGGAGAAGGTCGTCGACTACATCCTCGAGCTTGCCAATGTCACGGAGAAAACCGTCGACAAGGCAACGCTGACAGCATCGGAAGAAGCCGAGGAAGCGCCTGCGGCAAAGCCCAAGAAGTCGAAGAAGGCCTGAGGCCTTTGATCAGGAGCGCCGTTCGATTTCGGTCGATCGGCGCACCAGTCATGATTTAGTCACACTTGTTCATTAGAACACGTGCATTCGATGTTGTTGATCTTCCGATCCAACGTCGATTGGCCCCTGGATGAGCCTGCGACGCCGGATGTACGCGCGCAGATCTCGGCCAGGGGTTTTGGTTTTCAAGGCCTTGCACCTTTGCTGGTGCGGGGCCTTTTTGCTGTCAGATCGCGCGTTGCATAAGGACAAGGTCGAGCCTTTGTCCAAACTTTGAGCCAATGCCGGGTTGTCGCCCGACCTCGACGAACCCAAGGCGAGCGTGCATCCGAAGCGACGCAGTCGACAGCGCATCGATGCCACCCACCATGGCCCACAGGCCTTGCTGGCGGGCATGGTCCAGAAGCGCTGTTACAAGCTGTGATCCAACGCCGCGTCCGCGCGCGTCCCGGGCGACATGGATGCTGTGTTCAACGACATATCGATAGCCTGGCGGGCCAGACCGGTAGGGCCCGTAACTGGCAAAGCCAATCACCTCGCCCATGCTGTCTGCGACCAGGACAGGGTATCCGGCCGTTATCCGCTGCTTCATCCAGGCAGCGCGATCGCCAACCGTTGCTTCAATGTCCGTCCACATCGCGGTTGTCGTGCGGATGACATCGTTCGTGATTGCTGTGATGGCCGACAGATCGCTGTCCGCAGCGGGTCGAATGTGCATGCTTGACTCCTTCTCCATTATCGTAGAATTCCACGATAATGGACGAAAGCAAAATTTTTGAGCAGCGCATTGCGGACCGCATCAAGGCGCGTCGCCGAGGGCTGGGCCTCACGCTCGAGGGCCTGTCGAGCGCGTCAGGTGTGTCGCGCGCCATGATCTCGCGGATCGAGCGCGGGGAGGCGAGCCCGACCGCAGCGCTTCTCGATCGCGTCGCTGCCGGTCTTGGAACCACAATTGGCCAATTGGTGAGCCCCGTTGGCGAAGGGGATGTGGCGCGGGGGGACAGCCGCGCCAGCTGGACCGATCCTGCGACCGGCTATCACAGGCGCCAGATTTCGCCGGCAGGCACGGGGTCTCCGGTCGAGATCGTCGAGGTGACGTTCCCGCCGGGTGCACGGGTGAGCTTCACAGGGTTTCGCAACCGGAACGTGGACCAGCATGTCTGGGTTCTGGACGGCCAGCTTGAGCTGAAAGTCGGCGAAGTGGTCCATCTCCTGGCTGCAGGCGACTGCGTGCACCATACCCTCGAGCTGCCAGTCAGTTTTCACAACAACACCGACGTGCCGGTTCGCTACGCCGTGGTTCTGCACAGGAAGGAAGCACAATGATCCGGGTGTTAAATGCTGCTGAAGCTCACGCCGCTGTTCCAGACCTCGCACGCGTTCTCGTGAATTGCGTCGAAGGCGGTGCGTCCGTCAGCTTCATGGCAGGCTTCTCACAGGCCGACGGGGAGGCGTTCTTCGCGTCCTGCGCTGAAGGCGTGGCACGCGGTGAGCGCGTGATCATCGCAGCGCACATCGACGGAAAGATCGTGGGTACCGCCCAACTGATCCTCAACATGCCTCCAAACCAACCTCACCGGGCCGATGTTGCAAAGATGCTCGTTCACCAGGACGCGCGCGGGCGGGGTGTCGGGCTTGCCTTGCTGAGGGCCTGTGAGGCCGAAGCGCAGAGGCATCGGCGCACGAGGCTCGTGCTGGATACGGTGGAGGGGTCTGTTGGCGAGCGGCTCTACCAACGCGCGGGCTGGACCCGCGTTGGCGTCATACCGGACTATGCTTTGATGCCTGACGGTCATTTATGCGCGACGGTGTATTACACGCAACACGTCCCACCCGCCGGATAGCATTACGCCTTGGCCACATCGGTTCTCGTGATCGCGCTGGCAAGCGCGTTCCTCCACGCAATGTGGAATGCCGCCGCGCGCGCAACGCCGGATCCGGCGATTACGCTGCGCGTGATCGTGATTGTTGCCGGGATCTGGATGATCCCGGTCCTGTTCTGGTTCGGGCTGCCTGCGCGGGAGGCCTGGCCCTACATCCTTGTTGGCTGCTGCTTTAACATGATGGCCGTTTTCGCCATGGGGCGTGCCTATCGCACGACGGATTTCGCCATTGCCTATCCGCTCACGCGCGGTCTTTCGCCCATCATCGTGCTCCTTGGCGCGGGCGTGTTTTTTTCAGATTGGCCAAACCTGTTCGGCACCTTTGGTGTGCTTGTCCTGTCGAGCGGACTGATCCTTCTCGTGCTCGTTGCCCATGGCCAGCGCGCGGACCGGAGCGGGCTTCTCTGGGCGGGTTTGGCCGCAATCGGGGTTGGCACGAACATCATGCTCGATTCCCAGGGTTTGAAGCTCACCCCTGAGCCCATTGGCTACGCGGCGGCTGGCTCAGTGCTGAACGCCATCATCATTTCTGTTCTGTCATTTCGTGAGCGGGCCAAGCTGATCGGCTTTATCCGACAGCGCCCGTTGTTCTCTGCGGGCTGGACCATCGTTTCGAACATCTCATACGGGCTGATTGCCATCGCACTTGCGATCGGGCCGGCCGCTGTCGCTGCAGCGCTTCGGGAAACCTCGATGCTGTTTGCGACCTTCATCGCGGCCTTGCTGTACAAGGAACAGATCAAACCAGCGCACTGGCTGGCTGTCGGGCTGGCGGTGGCCGGCGCGATGCTCATGCGTGCCGGGTAGCAATCCTCGATGATCCGGTATCAGGGTCCGCGTTGCCGGGCTGGGTGAAGACAGCCTAACGCTTGCTCTTAAAGAACGCGCGCAACAGTTCTGCCGCTTCGCGGTCATGAAAGCCCGCATAGGCATCCGGCGCATGATGGCAAGTTGGATCGGCGAAGTACTGGACGCCGTTCTCGACCGCGCCGCTCTTTGGATCGCTTGCGCCGTAGTACAGCCGTCTGATCCGCGCAAACGAGATGGCTGCCGCGCATAAGGGGCAGGGCTCCAGGGTGACGTACAGATCATACCCGGGAAGGCGCTCGGACCCCACGGATTTGCAGGCATAACGGATTGCCAGCACCTCTGCATGCGCGGTTGGATCATGATCACGCAGCGTTCTGTTGCCTGCAGAAGCGACAATCGTGCCATCAGGCGCGGTCAGGACAGCGCCGACGGGTACTTCACCAGCCTCTGCGGCTGCGCGGGCCTCCTGGAAAGCCAGTGCCCAGATCGTGTCCTCGCGTCCCATATTCAGCCTATCCTTACAGCGTGCTCGCCACATCTGTCATGACCTGTTAGAAGCCCGCGCATGGCCAAAGACAGACCCCCCCGTTCGGGTGGACGCGACGGCGACAGCCCGCGCCGCCCGCCTTCACGCAGTTCCTCGTATGGCGAGCGCCCTCCGCGGCGCAATGATGAAGGTGGCGAACGTCCACCCCGTCGCTTCGACCGCCCTGAAGGCGGCGGCGATCGCCCGTTCCGCGCGCGCCCTGAAGGTGGCGGAGATCGCCCGTTCCGGCCACGCCCAGAGGGTGGCGACCGTCCGCCCCGTCGGTTTGATCGCCCCGAAGGTGGCGGAGATCGTCCGTTCCGCGCGCGCCCCGAGGGTGGAGATCGTCCGCCGCGTCGTTTCGACCGCCCCGAGGGTGGAGATCGTCCGCCTCGGCGTTTTGATCGCCCCGAAGGTGGGGAGCGTCCGCGTCGTCCCCGTGAAGGCGATGATCGTCGCACGGCAAATCCCTATGCCGACAGTGGCCCGCGCGTCTTTGCAGACAAGACTTTCCCAGGCGAGCGCGTGGCAAAAATCATTGCGCGCTCGGGGCTTGCCTCGCGCCGTGAGGTTGAGGACTGGATCGATGAAGGCCGCATTTCGGTCAATGGTCGCGTGATCGACAGCCCGGCGCTCAACGTCACGCGCCGCGACGAGATCCGGATCGATGGCAATCTGATGCCAACGCCCGAGCGCACACGCCTGTGGCTCTACCACAAGGCACGTGGCCTCGTGACGACCGAGAGCGATCCTGAAGGTCGTCCGACGGTCTTCGAAATGCTGCCGAAGTTCCTGCCGCGCGTCATGTCGGTTGGTCGTCTTGACGTGAACACTGAAGGCTTGCTGCTGCTCACAAATGATGGCGGCGTGAAGCGCGTGCTCGAGCTCCCGGCAACGGGATGGCTGCGGCGCTACCGCGTGCGCGCGTTTGGCGAGGTCGAGACAAGCCAGCTTGAGGCGCTGTCGGAAGGCATCACCATCGATGGCACCGTCTACGGCCCGATCGAAGCGTCAATCGAGCGCAAGCAGGGCGACAATGTCTGGCTCACGATGGGTATCCGTGAGGGCAAGAACCGCGAGATCAAGGCGATCTGCGAGTACTTGAACCTCAAGGTGAACCGTCTGATCCGCGTATCGTTTGGCCCGTTCCAGCTCGGCGAACTTGATATCGAGGAGGTTCGCGAGATCCCGATGCGGATCTTGAAGGACCAGCTCGGCGAGCGTTTGATCAAGGAAAGCAACGCCAACTTCGAAGGCCCGGTCAGGGATGGCATCGTGGCTGCGCGCGATGTTCGCGATGAGCGCTCGGAACCGGCCGAGCGGCCCTATCGCGACCGTGCGCTGACGCCAACAGCCGAGGAAGGGCTTCGCCGCCCGACCCGTGCGAAGGAGGAAGCGCCACGCTCCGACATCCGCGCCACGCGCAAGGCCAAGACCTTTGCAGATGTGCAGGATGGCGTGGTTGATCCTGAAATGCCCGACGTCGAGATCGACGAGGCCAGCGGGCGCATGCGCCTGAAGCCGCGCGTTGTCGAGGACCCCAAGGGCAGGGAAGTTGCGGTGGCCCGCAAGCCGGGCTCGCGCGGTCGCAGGCCTGGGCGCGAAAGCGTTGAAGGCGAAGCCCAGCAAGGCGCATCGGACGGCCAGGGCTATCGGCCCGAAGCCGCGCGCTTTGAAGGCGCTCCTGCTGAAGATGGTGAGCGCGGTGAGCGCCCGCCACGGTCGTTTGGATATAAGGGGCGGGCCGAAGGTGAGCGTCC
>JAIYEB010000070.1 GCA_027487195.1 Hyphomicrobiales bacterium
CAGCTCGTGGCTGTGCGCGAGAATGAAGAGGCGGCGCGCGCGCTCGGAGTTGATGCGCTCGCAGTCAAGCTCAGGGCCATTTCGCTGTCCGGCGCGGTCACCGCGGCTGCGGGATGTCTTTATGTCCAGAAGTTTCTCTATCTCGATGCCGGGATTGCCTATGGCGCGTGGATCTCGGTTGAGGCGCTGCTTGCGCCCATCATCGGGGGCATCGGCACGGTGTTTGGACCGCTCCTTGGGGCCATTGTTCTGCTTGGTCTTGGCGAGGTGACCAAACAGGTCCTGTCGGCCTGGACGGGTGGGTCGATCCCCGGCGCTGATCTTGTCGTGTTTGGCGCGCTCCTCATCCTGACGGTTGCATTTTCACCGCGCGGGATGCTTGGGCTCATCGCGAAGTTTTCGGGCAAACGGACATCAGCAAGCTGCTCAAGGTGAACTCCGTTAACAAGCGGTTTGGCTGCCTCGTTGCGGTCGACAAGGCGTCGCTTTCGGTGCGTGAGGGCTCGATCACGGGTCTGATCGGCCCGAACGGCGCCGGCAAGACCACGCTGTTCACGGTGATTGCGGGCTTTGAAGCGCCGAGCGATGGCAGCGTCCACTTTCTCGGTCGCGATATCACCGGCCTCGAGCCTCATGTTCTGGCAGAGCTTGGCATTGCGCGGACATTTCAGATCGTCCAGCCCTTTGCTGGCCTTGATGTGCGGGGCAATATCGCGGTGGGGGCGTATCTGCGGCACACGGGACGCGAGGACGCTTTTCGGGTTGCTGAAGAGGTTGGAACCCGCGTCGGTCTGAAAGACCTGCTCGACCGGCCAGCCTCAGCCCTAACCGTCGCCGGGCGAAAGCGCCTGGAGCTTGCGCGTGCACTTGCAACCGAGCCAAAGCTCCTGTTGCTGGACGAGGTGCTGGCCGGGCTCAACCCCTCCGAGATCCGGGATATGATCCCGGTCGTTCAGGGCATTCGCTCAAGCGGGGTCACCATCTTGATGGTCGAGCATGTCATGCAGGCCGTGATGAGCCTGTGCGACGAGGTCAACGTCATTGCACGCGGCGCCATGATTGCGCGTGGAACGCCGGCAGAGGTGGCGCGCGATCCCGCCGTCATCGAGGCTTATCTTGGCAAGGGTGCGGCGGCCCGCATGCGCGGTGAGGCCAGCCATGCTTGAGGTCAGCGGGCTGACGGCAGGATATGGCGGCGTTCCGGTCCTGCGCGGAATTTCGCTTGAGGTTGGCCGCGGCGAGATCGTTGCGGTTCTTGGCGCCAATGGTGTTGGCAAGACCACGTTGAACAAGACCCTGTCCGGGCTTTTGCGGGCAGATGCGGGAACCATCACGTTCGACGGTCGGCGCATCGATGGCCTGACACCGCCCGAGATCGTGGAAAGCGGCCTTGTGCATGTTCCCGAGGGGCGAAAGATCTTCCCGAACATGAGCGTTGAGGACAATCTGATCCTTGGCTCCTATCGCCGCGCGCGCGCCAACCGCACTGCGAACCTTGCCCGCGCCTTTGAGATCTTCCCCAAGCTCCTGGAGCGCCGGACCCAGTTCGCCGGCACGCTGTCTGGCGGAGAGCAGCAGATGCTCGCCATCGGGCGCGGTCTGATGGCTGAACCGAAGCTGCTGATCCTGGATGAGCCTTCGCTTGGCCTCTCGCCGTTGCTCGTCGAGGAGATGTTTGCGCTGGTGGAGCGGATTGCAGGCGAGGGGCTTTCCGTCATGCTGGTCGAGCAAAACGTCGTTCAATCCATGGCGCTGGCATCGCGCGCCTATGTGATTGAGAACGGAGCTGTTGTGATGAGCGGTCGGGCGGCTGACCTTGCGCGCGATCCGGCACTGGAGAAGGCGTATCTCGGGGTATGACATCGACGTTGAAACAGGATCTCGCGGGTCCACGCGCGGTGCTTGCGCCAGGCGTCTATGACGCCCTGACGGCGTCCATTGCCACAGATGCGGGCGCGCGCTGCCTCTACCTGTCAGGCGCGGCGATTGCCTACACAAGGCTCGGCCGGCCCGACATCGGCCTTGTGACGATGTCCGAGGTCGCTGACACGATCACGCTCGTGCGCGACCGGGTCACAACGCCGCTCGTTGTTGATGCCGACACCGGCTATGGCAATGCGCTCAACACGCAGCGCACCGTTCGCCTGTTCGAGCGCGCCGGTGCGAATGCGCTGCAGCTCGAGGACCAGAGCTTTCCCAAGCGCTGCGGGCACCTCTCGGAAAAGCGCGTGATCCCCCGGGATGAAATGGTCGGCAAGATCAAGGCTGCGGTGGATGCGCGGACATCAGCCGAAACGCTTATCATTGCGCGCACCGATGCGGTTGCCGTCGAAGGGCTCGAGCCGGCTCTCGAGCGCGCGCACGCCTATGCAGCGGCTGGAGCCGATGTCTTGTTTGTCGAAGCCCCGGGCTCGATCGATCAACTCACCACTATTGCAAAGACATTATCCGGTGTTCGCCCGCTGCTGGCCAACATGGTCGAAGGTGGCCGGACGCCGGTCAAAAGTGCGTCGGAGCTGGAAGCCCTTGGCTTTCGCCTCGTGATCTTTCCCGGCGGCATTGTGCGTGCGCTGGCGCGAGCGGCCGGTGCCTTCTATGGCACGCTTGTCCAAAGCGGCACGACGGCCTCGATGCGCAACGAGATGATTGACTTCGACCAGCTCAACGACGTGATCGGCACCGCCGACATGCTGGCCCTTGGCAAGTCCTATGAGGGGCCCACGACGTGACGACGCTCGATCCTGTAACGCTTGCAGTCCTGAAAGGCCGGCTTGAACAGATCGCCAA
>JAIYEB010000145.1 GCA_027487195.1 Hyphomicrobiales bacterium
TCGATGTAATAGGAGTGCTCCCACACGTCGCAGCCCAGGATCGGCTTTGCGCCATGCACGAGCGGGCTTTCGCCATTCGGCGTCTTCATGGCGACGACCTTGCCATCCTTGACCGCAAGCCAGCACCAGCCCGAGCCAAACTGCGTCGTGCCGGCAGCGACAAAATCTTCCTTCATCTTGGCGATGGATCCGAAGCTGTCGACAATCGCCTTCTCAAGCTTGCCCGGCAGCTTGTCACCGCCGCCGCCCTTTTTCATCCAATGCCAGAAGTGAATGTGGTTGTAGTGCTGACCGGCGTTGTTGAAGAGGCCTGCGTTCTTGCCGAACGAGCCCTTGACGACGTCTTCAAGCGACTTGCCTTCCCATTCCGTGCCCTTCAGCAGATTGTTGCCATTGGTCACGTAGGCCTGATGGTGCTTGTCGTGGTGAAACTCCAGCGTCTCTGCCGACATGAAAGGGGCAAGCGCATCATAGGCGTAGGGGAGGGCGTCGAGTGTAAAGGCCATGGCATCCTCTGGGGCATGCGCCGAGCCGCGGCGCGCGGGGCCTTACGGCCATCTAACATGAGATAGGCATGCTGCATCGAACGTGCAACGGTTCCTAGACGCAATGCACCTGCAGCGATGTCTCAGGCCTTGATATCAACGTTCTGGCCAACATGGGCCGGCAATGACGCGCGCAAGTCGGCGGCACCCTTGTCAATCAAGGCCACAACGGACTTTTCCATCTGGTTTCGAGCCGCGAGCATCGACATGGCAAGCTGTTGCTGCGTCGCTGCTGCGCTCGTCATTGCATAGGTCGTAGCGAGATCCATGACGCGGTTGTAGCGCGTCATGGTTTTGGAAACGCTAACGCGCGGGCTGAAGATCAGCTGGCGTCGAGCTTGATGTTTCCTTCGCGGACAACGCGGCCCCAGCGCTCGATTTCGGCCCTGAGGAATGTCGAGAATGCCTGACCGTAAATCTCGGGGACATCCGAGCCGTTGCGCCGCCACGCTTCCTGGATTGTGGGAGTTGCGAGCGCTGTCCTCAGTTCGCGTGTCATGCGCTCCATGATCTCAGGAGGGGTGCCGCGCGGGGCCCAGAGCGCATACCAGGTTGCCACATCATAGCCGGGCAGTCCGCCTTCCGCCGCTGTTGGAAGTTCAGGAAAGCTTGGGCTGCGGGCAGGGGCTGCTACAGCAATGCCGCGCAGCTGGCCTGCCTGGATGCGCGATGCGGATGAGCCAAGCCCGTCAAACATGACGCTGACATGCCCGGCAATCAGGTCGGCCAACGCCGGGCCTGCGCCGCGATAGGCGACATGGGTAATCTTTGTGTTGGTCAGCGACTTGAACAGCTCGCCCGCGAGATGGTGCGTTGTGCCGGCACCGGCAGAGCCATAGTTCAGCACATCCGGGTTGGCGCGCGCAAAGGCAATGAATTCCTGCAGGGTGCGCGCCTGAACGCGCTGCGGGTTCACAACGATGACCTGCGGAGGCCTAGAAACCATGCCGACCGGAATGAGGTCGCGCTCAATGTCGTAGTCGAGGGCTGGGTAAAGTGCCGGTGCAATCGCATGGTGAGCAGCACCAACGAAGAATGTCGCACCATCAGGCGCGGCTCTGGCCGCAGCACCTGCGCCCACAGTCCCGCCTGCACCTGCGCGGTTTTCAATGATGACGCGGATGCCTTGCGTTTCGAGTTGGGCAGCCAGCGGCCGGGCAAACGCATCCGTTCCGCCTCCTGGCGCAAACGGGACAATGAAAGTGACCGGACGATTGGGCCAGGCCGCGGTTTGGGCGCGGACACTCATGGACGAGAAAACCGCAGGCGCGGCAAGGGCTGCGAGAAGTGTGCGTCGATCAAGCTTTGTCATGGCGTTTCCCTGGTGGTGTCCCATTTTCACGGCAACCGTTTTTCCGGCCGCTTTTCTGACTGATGTTTTCAGCCCTGCCGTAGATACGTAGCGCAGCGCGTGCTGTCTGCAATGATCAGATTGTGCAAGGCTATGCTGCTGTCACAAACCTCGGGCATGCGAGCTTTACTCTTGGCGCGAGCCTCGATAACTCGACGGTTCGATGCTGGCCACGTTCAGCGCTCGGGCGATAGGGCTGCAGCCTCAACCGGAAGGAGATCGACATGGTTGAAGATCTCCAGATGGCGCCATCGCCGGAGCAGGATATTCCCGACTTTCGCGATGGCGATGACGCGATTTCGTTGCTGTTTCTCGCCGGCATTGAACGCGCGGTCGAGCATGGCGAGGCAGGCATTGCGCGCGCCTTCACAAGAGACCTCCATGAAACGGATCTTGGAGAGCTTCTCGAAACGCTCGAGCCGGAGACCCGAGCAAGCCTCGTGCAGCTTCTGGGCGAGGACTTCGACTTTTCTGCGCTTAACGAGCTTGATGAGCCGTTGCGCGAGGAAATTCTCGAGGACATTTCCAACGAAGCCATCGCTGCGGGCGTCGCCGAGCTCGATACGGACGATGCGGTTTCGATCATCGAAACGCTGGAGCCGGAAGATCGGGCCGAGGTTCTTGCTGCGATTCCGCTGGATGAGCGCGTGGTCATCGAGCGCGGCCTTGATTATCCCGAGGGCTCGGCCGGGCGCCTGATGCAAGCGGATCTCGTGGCTGTGCCCTCGTTCTGGACGGTGGGGCGCACCATCGATTTTTGCCGCGAGACCGAGGATCTGCCCGAACGCTTCTATGACCTGTTCGTTGTCGACCCGACCCATCGGCTGCTTGGAACGGTCTCGCTTGATCGGCTGTTGCGCACCAAGCGCCCGGTTCTGATCACCGATCTTGTCGAGGAGGTCGAACACGCGATTCATGCGTCTGACGAGGCGGTTGAAGCCGCCCAACTGTTCCAGCGCTACAATCTCGTGTCCGCGCCCGTTGTCGGTGCGGATGAGCGGCTCGTTGGTGTGCTGACCCACGACGACATGATCGACGTCATCACGGAGGAGGCCGACGCGGAGATCAAGGCGCTCGGTGGTGTGTCGAGGGACGAAAGCCTGTCATCGACGGTCCTTCAGACAACGCGGAGCCGGTTCTGGTGGCTCTTTGTCAATCTGATCACGGCAATCTCGGCGTCTGCGGTCATCGGCGTCTTTGAAGACAGCCTGAAGCAGATGGTTGCGCTGGCCGTTTTGATGCCAATCGTAGCGTCGATGGGCGGCAA
>JAIYEB010000435.1 GCA_027487195.1 Hyphomicrobiales bacterium
AAAAGAGCCGTCATCGTGAAGGCGATGCAGCAGGGAGGTCATCCACCAGGAGAAGCGCTCTGCCTTCCAGATCCTGAGAAGCGCAAGCGGGGAGTAGCCTTCGAGCGCGCGCTCACTGCCCGTGGCGAAGAATTCGATCAGCGATTGCGAGAGATAATGCACATCACTTGCCGCAAGGTTCAGGCCCTTTGCGCCGGTTGGAGGCACAATATGGGCGGCATCGCCCGCCAGAAACAGGCGGCCATAACGCAGCGGCTCGGCAACGAAGCTCCTGAGGGGAGCGACCGACTTTTCAATCGAAGGGCCAGCAACGACAGCTGAGGCTGCGGCTGGATCAAGCCTCAAGCGAAGCTCATCGAAGAAGGCCTCGTCCGACCAGCGCTCGACCTTCTCATTGGTCGGGACCTGAATGTAGTAGCGGCTGCGGGTCGGCGAGCGCATCGAACACAGTGCAAAGCCACGCTCGTGGAAGGCATAAATCAGTTCGTGGGCGCAAGGCGGCACATCAGCCAGAACACCGAGCCAGCCAAAGGGATAGACCCGCTCGAACGTGCGGATCTTGTCGGCTGGGATGGTACGGCGCGAAACGCCGTGAAAACCATCGCAGCCGGCGATGACTGCGCAGTCGATACGATGCTGAGCGCCCTCATGACGATACGTCACATAAGGCGCTGCGCTCGTGACGTCATGGAGCTCGACGTCGTCTGCCTCGTAGATCGTGGAAAGCCCTTTGGACGCGCGAAGCTCCATCAGGTCGCGGGTGACTTCGGTCTGGCCATAAACGGTGACCTGGCGCCCGATGAGATCCTTCAGATCAATCCGCAGGCTCTGGCCGTTGAACCCCAGGGTGAAGCCTTCATGCGGCAGACCCTCCCGCTTCAGGCGTTCGGCCGCGCCGACCTGTTCAAGGAGGGAGACCGTACCTTGCTCAAGCACGCCCGCGCGGATCCGTGCCAAAACATATTCACGCGATTTGCGCTCAATGATGACAGCATCAATGCCAGCACGCGCGAGGAGCGCGCCAAGAAGTAGGCCAGCGGGGCCTGAACCGATGATGGCGACCTGAGTGCGCATGGGGCGGGTCCTAAGGCGACAGAACCAGGCCGCCCACTGCCCGCTTTACCAATTCATGCCCGAAGTGCAAGGGCTGCCAAATCACCAGCGCAGCAGTCGCGGTCCCAGAAGGCGCCCGATCAAAGTGCACGCCACGATGCCAAGGCCATACCAGATCAGGACAAACGCAGCCGCATCCTCATGGCAATGGATGGCGTAGGCGCTGGCCGAAAGAGCGCCTGCGGCAAAACCAGCCATCGCTCCCGCGAACCCTGGATCGACCGGCGCGCCGCGCTGTCCAAGCGCCACCAGCAAAGCAAATGGCAGGATCGCATAGCTTGGCACGAGAACGAGGCAATAGGCCCACGTGGTGCCCATCACCGCGCCGCGCCACTCGGACGCCGGCATCAGGGCAAGCTGCCAGACCGCAACAGCTGCAATCGCAAGCGCAGGCACGACAACAGATGTGAAAACCCGGCGAGCCCTCCGGCCCGGGCTGAGCGAGGCCACGAATGCGAGGAGCCCGGTCAACATCACGGCGGCGAGACCGATATGCTTGATCCAGACCTTGGGCATCGAGAGCGCTGTAGCCATGTCGGCGCGAACACCAATCGACAGCGCTACAATCGCGAAGGTCGCCGCAAGGCCAAACACAGCGGTGCCAGCCAAAGCCAAACCCAATGAAGGGCCGGGCCGCTCCGGCTGGGCAGATGACAGAACCGCGATCAGATCATCGGTATGCACGGGTTTGCTCCTGTAGTGCGATGTCCTTCGCTCGAAGTTGGCAAATGGTTACATGCGACATCAAGCATACCTTCAAGACCATCGAGCCAGGCGACGCGCCAAGGTCTTGAGCGCGCGATGCAGCGCAACCTTCACCGCACCCTCGCTCATGCCGGCGCGCTCGCCTGCCTCGGCCATCGAAAAGCCAGAGATCTTCACGTCCTCGATCAACTGGCGTGTGCGGCCGGGCAGCTCCGACAGCGCCCTTTCAAGATCAAGGCCGACAACCACATCCGGCCCCGGCGCGGCTTCGTTTGTGTCGGTCTCGAGATCGATCTCGACTTCCATCGGCCTTCGACCAGCGCGACGCACAATGTCGATCATCTTGTATCGCGCGATGGCGCCAGCCCAGACCAGCACCGGCACGGACGGGTCATAGCTCGCCTGCGCGACATGAAGGGCGAGCAGCGTCTCCTGGACGACATCCTCAACCTCGACACCAGATCGCGCGAGGCCCTGATCATGCCGCCGCAGACCCGCCCTGAGACGAGGCGCGATCGCTTGCAGGAAGCTCCGGTAAGCCACCCGGTCGCCTGAGCGCGCGGCGAGGAACAATCGCCTCAGCTCGTGGTCGAGTTCACTCTCCGCCACATCGACTCCGGATTGGCCCCTACATCTCGCGCTGTAACTCATCCTGCAATCGCAACGAAGACACAAGGCACGATCATCGCTGCGGAGGCATGGATTTGACCGAAATGACTGGAGCCGACCTTGTCGCGCGACGGCTTGCGCTGGCAGGCGCCAAGCGCGCGTTTGGTATTCCCGGTGGCGAGGTCCTGGCGCTTGTCGATGCGCTCGAACGAGCCGGGATCACCACGACGCTGGCCCGCCATGAGAACGCCGCCGGTTTCATGGCGGAGGGGTTCTGGCATGCGACCGGCACCCTTCCGATCCTGTTTGCAACGCTTGGCCCGGGGGCGGCGAACGCCGCAAATGTCGTGGCCAATGCCATGCAGGACAGGGTTCCCCTGATTGTTCTGACCGGCTGCGTGGATGCAGCACTCGCCGAAAGCTACACCCA